>JAGWTL010000050.1 GCA_028869035.1 Burkholderiales bacterium
ACGACTTACGCGGCCATCACCAGTATGGACGCGAGCCAGGTCAAGGCACTGTTCGGTCAAGCCCTGCATGCGGCGGAGCGCAGGTCACATGAACTGGGTGCCGAGTTCGGCAAGGACTAGCTGGACTCGCTTGTCGTAACCAACGACCACTCATGTCCGCAGTATTTGCACCGGTAGTGATCTCGGTGCTTGGATACAGTGACCTGAATCTGCTCCTTGCGCTCTACAGTTTTGATGAGCTGACCTTCACGATCACGGTGCTCTTCATTGCGGGTCACGGTTCGGTGTTCCACGTTCTGCCCCAGCAACTCGCTGCTGGCCTTTTGGGCGGCGTACCATTTGCGGCAGCTAGGGCACCCCTTGGCATAACCATAGATGGCGTAGATCAGCGCCAGCAAGACCACTCCCGCGATGATCACGAAGTTACTTCGAAACCACTGATCCAGGGCGTCCATCCATCCCGGCTCATTCACTCCTAAACTCTTGACCAGGGGTGGCTCAGTTCTGACGACTGGCTTCGTTGCGGGAGGGGCGGAAACGGCAGGAGCCGGCCGAGACTCGGGCACAGGAGCCGGGACCACTTCGACAGCGGAGGATGGCTGTGGCACCGTCTGTTGAGGCGTCACAATCGCTGCCAGCGGCTGAGCAGCTTCGGCACGGGTCAGTGCTTTCAGTTCGCGAATGCGGTCTTCGTAGGCCTTACGGATACAGTCATTGTCCGCACAGCTGTTCCTCTTCTTCAGCCAGTCACGCTGGACTTTCTTGTGGCTCGGATCAACAGCAACCGATTTCGTGTAAACGTCCGCCAGTTCTACATCCAGCGCATCCAGCGCGTTGTCCGAGCAGATGGCAATTTCGATCATTGATGATGCCTTGGAGCAATCGAAACTTGCAGACGCCGCATAGGTGCTCGTCAGCATCAGGCACAAGGCCAGCAGGAAACGCTTCGGCATTCTGAACCTCCTCGGATGTGTTGTGGACGACGCTGACTTACTCGCCAGCTCCGTTCTGTTTTTTTCCGCGAGTGTACATAGGGGAGCTCGGCACCAGCGAGCCAGCTCAACTATGCACGATACTCCCGCCGACGCGGTTCTTTAGCGGCCGGCGAGCATGACGGGCCATGTAGAGGCCCAGGATATGGTCTTCCCAAACCTTCGAATCTCGAAGCGCCCAGCCAGAGGCCGTATTCAGGCGAGTACAACTGGCCCACCAGATACGCAACGGACCGTATCGCCGTATGAGATTGCTGTAAAAGGTCCAGTTATGGTTGGCGTCCGCGTAAGTGCGCAGATCGGTCGCATCTCCAGTCAGATCGCCATCCGCGTAGTCTGTGGTGATTCTGCGGAGGTACTCCTTCCTCCAACGGGTGTAGATGGTGCCGACCGTCTTCTCCACGTAGACAAATTGAGTAGGCAAAGCGCCATTCGGACAATGCAGATACGGCTGATCAACGGCCCAGATGAAAACGACATCGCGTTCGGCTTTGGCTTGGTCACAGCGGAAGAGCCGGGTAAACGCAGCCCGCAACGTCTCCGCGGACTCGGCGTCCGAGGAGTTGACTTCATGGGGCAAGGAGGCAAAACACCCGGCAACCTCAGCCGGCACACCAAGGGACATGAGTTCGTCGATAAATCGTTCTGCCGGGGTCATATCTGCCATAGGATAGAACAAGAGGCTAGATTTTTCTTCAGACGCTGATCTCAGTGAAGACCAACTACCTGAAAGCATAGCCGGCCACCACGCCGGCGAACACTGTGAAGCCGAACCAGTGATTGACGCGGAAGGCGCGGAAGCAGCCTTCGCGCGTGCGCTCACGGATCAGCCCGTGGTGCCAGACAATCTGGCCACCAGCGATCACCAGCGCGAGGAACCAGGCCCAGGGCGCCAGCCGCTCGACCAGCAACACGGTCCACACCAGCAGCTGCACGACATAAAACGACGTCACCGCGACCACGTCCCATGAACCCAGCGTGATGGCCGAGGTCTTCATGCCGATCTTGAGGTCATCGTCGCGGTCCACCATGGCGTATTCGGTGTCGTAAGCCAGCACCCAGAACAGGTTGCCCACCAGCAGGCCCCAGGCCAGGGCCGGCACCTCGCCCTGCACAGCCGCGAAGGCCATCGGGATGCCGAAGCTGAAGGCCACGCCCAGCACGGCTTGCGGCATGGCAAAAAAACGTTTGGCAAAGGGATACACGATGGCCACCGCCAGCGCGGCGAAAGACCAGGCCACCGCCACCGGATTGGTCGTGAGCACCAAGCCGAAGGCCAGCAGGGCCAGCACCGCGCCCAGCCACAGCGCCTCGCGCACCGAGACCTTGCCGGCCGTCACCGGCCGCTGCGCGGTGCGCTTCACATGCCTGTCGAAGTCACGGTCGGCCACGTCGTTGAGGCAGCAGCCCGCGCTGCGCATGAGGATGGTGCCGAGCACAAACACCGTCACCAGATGCCAACCCGGGAAACCACCGGCCGCCACCCATAGCGCGCTCAGGGAAGGCCAGAGCAGCAGCAACCAGCCCACCGGCCGGTCCCAGCGGATCAGATCAAGGTAAAGAGCCAGGCGCGGGGACACGGCAAAGGTTGGCATATCAAGAACTGGAAGGGTGAGAAACCGTAGCGAGCGGCCCGAGGTTGCGCCGAGCATCGCAGCCGTACTACGGGTACGGCGAGAAGCGCAGGTGCAAGATCGGGGCGCGCAGTAGGTTTATCACTCTTCCAGAAGAGAGCGCAGCATCCAGGCCGTCTGCTCATGCACCGTGAGGCGCTGGGTCAGCAGGTCGGCGGTGGGTTCGTCACCGGCCTTGTCGGCCAGCGGAAAAAGGCTGCGCGCCGTGCGCGCCACGGCCTCATGGCCCGTGACGAGGATGCGCACCATTTCCATGGCCTTGGGCGGCTTGGCCGGCGCGTCGGGCACCGAGGCCAGCTTGCCGAACTGGGCGTAGGAGCCGGGGGCCGGATGGCCCAGGGAGCGGATGCGTTCGGCGATCGGGTCGATCGCGCCCCAAAGCTCGGTGTACTGCGCCATGAACATGGTGTGCAGGGTGTTGAACATGGGACCCGTCACGTTCCAGTGGAAGTTGTGCGTGGTCAGGTACAGCGTGTAGGTGTCGGCCAGCAGGTGGCTCAGGCCCTTGGCGATGGCGGCGCGGTCTTTCTCGCTGATGCCGATGTCGATGGCGGGGGCGGCGGTCTTGCCCATGGTCTCTCACTCCGGGATAAAAAATTCATTCAGACAGGCGCCTCACGCCGGGCAGCTCGCAGGCATAGACGGCGTTGCGCAGCGAGGCGATGGCTTCATAACGCGTGAAGCTGCGCCGCCACACCAGCACCACACGGCGCGTGGGCGCCTCGCCGCTGAAAGGCAGGTAGCGCACAAAGCCGTCGTCGGTGCTCGTCTTGACGGCCCTGCCCTTGGCCAGCAGAGCGGATTTGGGCACGCTCAGGCGCGGCACCAGGGTCACGCCCATGCCGGCGGCCACCATGTGCTTGATGGTCTCCAGCGATGAGCCCTCGAAGCTCTTGCGTATGCCCTCGGCATGGCTGGAGAAGCGCGCGAACTCGGGGCAGACTTCCAGCACGTGGTCGCGGAAACAGTGGCCCGTGCCCAGCAGCAGCATGGTCTCGGCCTTGAGCTCGTCGGTGCTGATGCTCTCGTTCTTCGCCAGGGCGTGGTTGTGCGGCACCGCGGCATAAAAGGGCTCGTCGTAGAGCGGCGCCACGGCCAGGCCGGTGTCGGGAAAGGGTTCGGCCAATATGGCAGCGTCGATCTCGCCCGTGCGCAGCATCTCCAGCAGCTTGACGGTGAAATTCTCCTGCAGCATCAGCGGCATCTGCGGCGTGTGCGTGATCATCTGGCGCACCAGGTCGGGCAGCAGGTAGGGGCCGATGGTGTAGATCACGCCCAGCTTGAGCGGGCCCGACAGCGGGTCCTTGCCGCGCTTGGCGATTTCCTTGATGCTGGCCGCCTGCTCCAGCACGGCCTGCGCCTGGCGCACGATCTCCTCGCCCAGGGGCGTGACCGTCACCTCGTTGGCGCTGCGCTCGAAGAGCTTGACGTCCAGTTCCTCCTCGATCTTCTTCACCGCCACCGACAGCGTGGGCTGCGACACGAAGCAGGCCTCGGCCGCGCGGCCGAAATGCTTCTCACGGGCGACGGCAACGATGTATTTGAGTTCGGTGAGCGTCATGATTGAATTGTGCCATTCAGACGCCCAAAGCGATAGCGCGCCTCATGGAGCCGTCACCCGCAGCTGCAACAGGCGCGGCCGCTGCGGGGCTGCGTCGCTGCGGTAGGTGCCGGGCGGCGCGCTGTTGCCGCTGCGCGCCAGCGTGACCCACTGCCCCAGCGGGGCCTGCACCGTGGTGGCCAGCTCGCTGCGCTCCTGCGTGGGCAGGTCCCGTCCAGGCTGCTGCTGCACGCTTTGGGTCTGCACTTCGACCTCCACCGCGGCGGGCTTCTGGCCACCGGGCCAGCGCGGCCGCAGTTGCAGGCTCTGCCCGGCCCGCAGCCAGATCAGGCCCTGCTTCACGCCCGCGCCCGTCATCTGCCCCTGCGCCTGCACGGACTGCACCCACTGCAGCGGCGTGGCCTGCGCAAAACTCAGCCGCGCCTGGCTGCCGTTGCGCACCTGCAGTTGCTGCGGTGCCATCAGCGGCGTCTGGGGCCGTGTGCCCACGACATGGCCTGCGCTCCCCTCCTCGATCTCACGCAGCTCGAGCAGCAGGTCGCGCTGGGGTCCTTGCGCGGCCGCCGGCCAGGCCAGCCAGAGCGACAGGAGCAGGAATGGCATGCGCATGGCTGAATCTCCTCCAGAAGGAACGGACTTCATTGTGCCAAAGCGCCCTGCCGGCAGGCCCATGCCAGAATTTGCAGCCCTGCCGATCCCTGCTGCTTGACGTACATCAACACCCCATCCGCCCATGAGCCTGCTGTTCACGCCTTTTGATCTGCCCGCGCCGCGCGGCGCCCTGCCCCTCACCAACCGCATCGTCATCGCGCCCATGTGCCAGTACTCGGCAATGAACGGCGAAGCGACCGACTGGCACCTCGCGCACTGGACCAGCCTGCTCAACAGCGGCGCCGGCCTGATGACCATCGAGGCCACCGCGGTCACCGCGGACGGTCGCATCACGCCCGCCTGCCTGGGCCTGTGGGACGAACGCACCGAACAGGCCCTGGCCAGCACCCTGCAGCGCGCGCGCCAGCTGGCGCCGCCCATGCCGGTCTGCATCCAGCTCGCGCACGCCGGCCGCAAGGCCTCCAGCGCCGCGCCCTGGCATGGCGGGCAGCAGCTCGCCCCCGCACAGGGGGGTTGGCAGGCACTGGCGCCCTCGACCCTGGCGCAACTGCCCACAGAGACACCGCCCACGGCGATGACGCTGGCACAGATGCAGCAAGTGCGCGAAGCCTTCGTGGCCGCTGCGCAGCGGGCAGGACGCATCGGCATCGACGCCATCGAACTGCACGGGGCGCACGGCTACCTGCTGCACCAGTTCCTCTCGCCCCTGGCCAACCAGCGCACCGACGACTACGGCGGCAGCCTGGAGAACCGCATGCGTTTCCCGCTGGAAGTGTTTGCCGCCGTGCGCGCCATGTTCGACGGCCCGCTGGGCGTGCGCGTCTCGGCCACGGACTGGGTCGAGGGCGGCTGGGACCTGCCGCAGACCACCGAGTTCTCGCGCCGCCTGCGGGCCATGGGCTGCAACTTCGTGCACGTCTCCACAGCCGGTGTGTCACCGCAGCAGAAGATCACCATCGGGCCGGGCTACCAGGTGCCCCACGCGAGTGAAGTGCGCAAGGCCTGCGGGTTGCCGACCACGGCGGTCGGCCTGATCACGGACCCGAGGCAGGCGGAAGACATCCTGCAGGCCGGTGACGCCGACCTGATCGCGATCGCGCGTGCCCTGCTCTACAAACCGCGCTGGCCCTGGGAAGCCGCCGCTGCCCTGAGCGGCCAGGTGCAGGCCAGCGAACAGTATTGGCGCTGCATGCCGCGCGAGGCGCAGGGCATCTTCGGCCAGGTGCGCATCGGCCAGCGCTGAACAGGAAAACTAGGGCCGCTGGCGTATCACCAGGGTCGGCAGGTTCAGCGTCTTGATGCGCAGCGCGGCCTGCTCGGCCTCGGCCTGGCGCGTGAAGGGGCCCACACGCACGCGCATCAGCTTGCCCTTGGGGCTCTCGAAGGATTCCGCCCCTGCCTCCAGACCCAGCGCCTGCACCTCGGCCAGGGCCTTCTGCGCGTTTGCTTCCTGGGCGTAGGCGCCCACCTGGATCACCCAGACATAACGCAACTGCGGTGCACTGGCGCCAGGACGCGGTACGGCCGGCGGGGCCACCGCCACAGGGGTCGCAGCCGCCGGGTGCGCGGGCGCAGGTGTCGTAACAGGCTCCAGCCTGGCCGGCGCCGCGCTGCGATCGGAGGCGTTGACCATGGCCGGCTTGCCGTCAGCAGCAGCCGGTCGGGCCGCCGCAGGGGCCGCGGGCAGACTCGCGGCTTGGGCCACCTGGGGGGTCTCGGGGGCTGCAGTCGCCACCGCTGGCGTTGCAGTTGCGGCCGTGACCGGCGCGCTGGCCGGCGATACAGGCACACTGGCCAGCACGGCCGGCGCAGGTGCGGCCGCCAAAGCACGAACCTGGCCGGACTGGCCGCCAGCCAGCGAGTGCTCTTCCCGCGAGGCCAGCTGGGGCAGGCCACTTTCGGCGCCCTGGAACCAGTTCAGCAAGGACAGCACCAGCGCCAACAACACCGCATTGCCCAGGCCCAGCAGCAGCAGGCGGCGGCTGTCCGGCGCCCGGCTGGCCAGCACCGTGGCTGCGTCCTTCACCTCGGGGGCCGTGCGCAGCGCGTCTGAGATCTTCTCGTTGCAATGGGTGTAGAACCAGGCGTTGGCGTACATGCCCGGCACGACAAAGGCCGTCGTCAGCAGCAGCAGGGACAACAGAACGGCGCTGGCGTCGGAATAGTTGAACACCAGTTTGCCCACGCCGAAGACCAGCAGCGCCAACCCCATCAGCGCGCCCACATAGGCCAGGGCCCAGCCCCACATCCTGCGGTAGACCAGCCAGTTGAAGGTGGTCCAGTAGGCCGCCCAGTTCCAGCTGCTGCCGGCCTTGCCCTCGCCGTCAAAGCGGGCGAAATGGCGCAGGTAATAGTCCTGCGCGCGCGGGCCGATGGCGGCGCGGTAAAGGTAGGCGGTGTCGCCAGACGCAAGCTTGGGGGAGGAGTCCTTGGCCATCGTGGATGTTCCAGGTATGCCCGGAGTCTAATTCACATTGGCCGCCACGCCACGTCTGACGTGCCGTGGATGCTACACATTTGCAACTGATCGGCGCCTTAGGCTTTCAAATAGTTGGTCCTGCTCCCCAGCCAGCGCATGACGTGCCGTTCGGCCAGGTCCGGGTGCCGGTCCAGCATCACGGGCGCCGCCTCGCGCGCCCAGGCCAGCAGTTGGCTGTCCTCCGCCAGGTCAGCAAAACGCAGCAGGGCCGCGCCGGACTGGCGCGCGCCCAGAAACTCACCCGGCCCGCGGATGTCCAGGTCGCGCCGCGCGATCTCGAAGCCATCGCTCGTCTCGGCCATGGCCTTGAGGCGCTCGCGCGCGGTCTCGCCCAGTCGCGGTGCATCCCCGGTGGAATACAGCAGCACGCAAGCCGAGGCCGCCGCCCCGCGCCCCACCCGCCCGCGCAACTGGTGCAGCTGCGACAGGCCGAAACGCTCGGCGTGCTCGATCACCATCAGCGTGGCATTGGGCACGTCCACCCCCACCTCGATCACCGTGGTGCTGACCAGCACGCCCATCGACCCACTGGTGAAGAGCGACATCACCGCCTTTTTCTCGGCCACGGGCATACGCGAATGCAGCAGGCCCACCATCACTCCCGGCAAGGCTGCACTCAACTCCGCATGGGTCTCGGTGGCATTGGTCAGATCGAGCATCTCGCTCTCCTCGATCAACGGACAGACCCAGTAGACCTGCCGGCCCTGCTCCAGCTGGCCGCGGATGCGCTGGATCACCTCGTCGCGCCGCTGCTCCGACACCACCTTGGTCACGATGGGGCTACGGCCCGGCGGCAACTCGTCGATGGTCGACACATCCAGGTCCGCGTAGTAACTCATGGCCAGCGTGCGCGGTATGGGCGTCGCCGTCATCATCAACATGTGTGGTTCCAGGTCCTCGCCATTGGTCTTGCTGCGCAGGGCCAGGCGCTGCGCCACGCCAAACCTGTGCTGCTCGTCGATGATGGCCAGGGCCAGGTTCTTGAACTGCACCTGCTCCTGGATCACCGCGTGCGTACCCACCACCAGGCCGGCCTCACCCCGCTCGATCAGGCCCAGCATCTCGGTGCGTTCCTTTTTCTTCTGGCTGCCGGTGAGCCAGGCCACACGCACGCCCAGCGGTTCCAGCCAGCCCACCAGCTTGCGGAAGTGCTGGTAGGCCAGGATCTCGGTGGGGGCCATCAGCGCACACTGCCAGCCCGCGTCCATGCAGACCGTCGCGGCCAGCGCGGCCACCACGGTCTTGCCGGAACCCACGTCTCCCTGCAAGAGGCGGTGCATGGGCTGGTGCTGCGCGAGGTCGCGGGCGATCTCTTCGCTGACGCGCCGCTGCGCCCCGGTAAGCTGGAAAGGCAGCGCGGCCAGCAGTCGCTCGTGCAGCGGCAACATCCGTTCAGGCTGAGCCCTGTCGAAGGGCCCTTCGACAAGCTCAGGGCGAACGGGGACGAGCACCGGCGCGCGCAGGTGCTCACGCTCGCGGCGTGACTGCAGCTGCGACAGCTGCTGGGCCAGCAGCTCCTCGACCTTCAGGCGCTGCCAGGCCGGGTGCGTGCGGTCTTCCAGCTGGGCCAGCATCACATCGGGCGTGGGGTGGTGCAGAAACTCCAGCGCCTGCTTGAGTGTCCACAATGGCCGCAGCTTGAGCTGGGCCGCCACCTCGGTCGGCAGCGTGTCGGAGAGTTCGGCCCGCGTCAGGCCGCTGAGCACGGCCTTGCGCAGATAAGGCTGGGGCAGGCCCGCCACCGTGGGGTAGACAGGGGTGAGCGCCGTGGGCAGCGCGCCGCTGGCCGCCTTGCAATGCGGGTGCACCATGGTCCAGCCCAGGAAGCCGCCGCTGAGCTCGCCACGGGCGCGGATCTTCGTGCCCACGGCCAGGGCCTTCTGCTGCGAGGGATAAAAATTGAAGAACCGCAGCACGCAGCTGTCGCTGCCGTCGTTCACGGTCACCAGCAGCTGGCGGCGCGGGCGGTAGGCCACCTCGCAGGCCGTGACCTCGGCCTCGATCTGCGCGGTGTCGCCCTCGCGTGCGTCGGCCAGCCGGGTTATGCGCGTCTCGTCCTCGTAACGCAGCGGCAGGTGCAGGGCCAGGTCGATGTCGCGCAGAAGGCCCAGCTTGTGCAGGGCCTTCTGCGGGGCCGACAAGGGCTTGTCGGCTGCTTTGGCAGGGGCGCGGTCCCGGGTCATGCGCGGATTGTGCCCGCCCTCCGGGCCTGCACTCAGGGCCGGCTCACTGCGGTTCGATCTTCGCGTCGCGGATGGCCTTGGCCCACTTGGCGCTTTCGCGCTGGCTGCGCTGGGCCAGGGCTTCGGGCGTGCCGGGCTCGGTGGCGAAGCCGATGGCGGCGAAGCGCTCCTGGATATCCGGGCTCTGCGCCGCGTGGTTGATGGCCTGGTTCAGCCTGGCCACGACCTCGGGCGGCGTGCCGGCCGGCGCGAAGACCGCGAAGTAGGCGATCAGCTCGTAGTCCTTCAGGCCCAGGGCCTCGTTCACGGTGGGCAGCTCGGGGATGGCGGCCGAGCGTTTCGTCGAGGTGACGGCCAGGCCGCGGATCTTGCCGGCCTTGACCTGGGGCAGGGTCACGGCGAAGTCGGCGCTGAACATCATCACCTGGCCGCCGATCAGGTCGGTCATGGCGGCCGGGCCGCTCTTGTAGGGCACGTTGGTCATCTGCACACCGGCCATGCTGGCCAGCATCTCGGACGACACCAGCTGCGAGGTGCTGGCGCTGGCGAAGGTCACGTGGCCGGGTTTGGCCTTGGCCAGGTCGACGAACTCGCGCAGGGTCCTGGCCGGCACATCGTTGTTGACGGCCACGATCAGGGGCACCGAGCCCTGGTAGCCGACCGGCACGAAGGCCGTGTCCTGGTCGTAGGGCAGCTTCTTCATCAGGCTCTTGAGCGCGGCGTTGGTGCTGTTGGTGCCGAACAGGATGGTGTAGCCGTCCGGCGCGGCCTTGGCCACGGCATCGGCGCCCAGCATGCCGTTCACGCCGGCCTTGTTCTCGATCACGATGGGCTGGCCCAGGGTCTCGGACATCTTGGCCGCGAAGGCGCGGCCGATCTGGTCCGTGGCGCTGCCCGCCGCGAAGGGCACGATGCCCTTGATGGGCTTGTTCGGATAGGGCTGCGCGAAGGCGGCGGCACCGAGCAGGGCCGCACCCAGCAGGGCGATGGAACGAGGCAGGAATCGCATATGTGTCTCCTTGTGTGATGAATGATTCAACCCGGATCCAGAGGCAAATCGAGGATGGCGCCGCTCAGGCTCTTGCCGTGCGCGTCCAGCGCCAGCGAGCGCGTGACGCCACCGCCCAGCGCATCATGCATGACGAAATGCACCGCCCCAAGCTGCGGCAGCGGGTAGCGGTCCACCGCGCCGTGCACGCTGTCGCGGTAGCAGGCGCGCACGCGCGCGGCGCTCAGGGCACGCTCCAGCACCGGGTAGTGCGCCGGGTCCAGCGCGATGACACTGAGCGTCGCACGGTTGCCCTTGTCACCGGAGCGGGCGTAAGCGATGTCGCCGATCTTTTTCATGTCAGAGCTCCAGCACCTGACAGGTGGGGGTGACCGCGCTGCGGGGGATCAGGGCCGACGCAGCCGCCACCACCTCGCGCACAGCCTGCGTCACGCCGCCGCCGCCGGCCGGGCCGTTGAGGTACAGGGCCTCGACTTCCTGGCCCACGCGCTCGGCCTGGGCGCGCGTGGTCGTGCGCACGGCCAGGCGCACACGCACCTCGTAGGGTTCGCGGTCGGCCCCCAGGCCGGGGCCATGCATGGCGTTGACGCCGATCAGCTCGGCCCGACATTCGAGCCCGCCCAGGCCGATGCGCTGCAGGCGATGCCTGAGCACCGCCAGGGCCAGCTCGCCGCGCGCCCGTGCGCCGGGGCCGGCGTAGGAAATCTGCCCTTCACCGATGTAGCCCTCGCGATAGCCCAGCGTCACCTTCAGCTGCTCGGGCCGGGCGCTGCCGCTGGCGCCCTGCACCCGCACGCGGTCGGCGCCCGCTTCCTGCAGCTGCACGCGCGAGAAATCGGCCACCACATCGGGCTGCAGATAACGCTGCGGATCTTCCAGCTCATAGAGCAGCTGCGCGGTGCAGGTCAGGCGGTCCACACGCCCACCCGTACCCGCCAGCTTGGTGATGACGGCACGGCCATCGGCCTGCACCTCGGCCAGCGGAAAACCCACGTCTTCGAGGCGCGGGATGTCGATGCGGCCCGGGTCGGCGATATAACCGCCGCTGACCTGGGCCGCGCACTCCAGCAGATGGCCGATGACGATACCTTGCCCGAGCAAGGGCCAGTCATCGGCGCGCCAGCCGTAGTGCTGCATGAGCGGTGCGAGGAACAGGGCCGGGTCGGCCACGCGGCCGGTGATCACCACATCGGCGCCTGACTGCAGGGCCGGCAGCAGGGCATCGGCGCCCAGGTAGGCATTGGCCGAAATCAGCCGGCCGTCCAGGCAACGCACCGTCTGCTCCGATTCGAGCAGGGGCACATCGTTTGCCTGCATCCAGGGCAACACGTCGTCGCCCAGCACTACGGCCACGCGCAGGCGCGACAGGCCCAGTTCGCGCGCCACCTCCAGCACGGCCTCGCCTGCGGCCAGCGGATTGGCCGCGCCCATATTGGTGACGATGCGTGTGCCCTGGCGCAGACAGGCCGGCAGCACGGCGCGCATGCGCTCCTGGAGCATGGGGTCGTAACCGGATCGCGGGTCCTGGCTGCGCCGCAGCTGGGCCAGCGCGATGGTGCGTTCGGCCAGGCATTCGAAGGCGAGCACGTCCAGCTCGCCGCGCTCGGCCAGGTCGCGGGCGGGATCGATGCGGTCGCCCGAATAGCCGGCGCCCGATCCGATGCGGAATGCTTTCATGCGATCGATTATTTCACCGGCCTGCTGCAGTCCCGCGCGGGAATACCCCAGCCATGAGAAAATGCCGTCTTCTTCACTTGGAACGGGTCCGTCCGGCCCTCAAGCGCATGCCTCAAGTTGCCGACGCCGAACGCGTCTTTACCCTCAGCGATTTCGACTTCCAGCTCCCGCCGGAGCTGATCGCCCAGCACCCCGCCCCCGAACGCAGCGCCTCGCGCCTGCTCGACGGCCGCGCGCTGCCGCCCACCGACCGCATCTTCCGCGAGCTGCCCGCCCTGCTGCAGCCGGGTGACCTGCTGGTCTTCAACGACACCAAGGTCGTCAAGGCCCGCCTGTACGGCGAGAAGCCCACCGGCGGCAAGCTGGAGCTGCTGGTGGAACGCGTGCTGACCGGCCACGAGGTGGTGGCGCACATGAAGGTCAGCAAACGTCCGGCCGTGGGCACCGTGCTGCTGATGGCGGGCGGCTACACCGCCGAATTGCTGGACCGCTGGCCTGACGAAGACGGTCAACTATTCCGCCTGCGCTTCAGCGACGAGCCTCACGCGCTGATGGAACAGCACGGTCACGTGCCCTTGCCGCCCTATATCGCACGTCACCCTGCCCAGGGTGACGAGATCGAACCCGGCGACAGCGCCGAGGACGTGGCGCGTTACCAAACCGTCTTCGCCGCCAAACCCGGCGCCGCCGCCGCGCCCACCGCTGCCCTGCACTTCGACGAAGGCCTACTGGCCGCGCTGGCTGCGCGCGGCGTGCAGCGCGCCAACGTCACCCTGCACGTGGGCGCCGGCACCTTCTCACCCGTGAAAACCGAGAACCTTGCCGAACACCGCATGCACCGCGAATGGTACGAAGTGCCCACCGCCACGCAGCAGGCCATCGCCGAGACCAAGGCTCGTGGCGGCCGCATCGTCGCCGTGGGCACCACCACCATCCGCACCCTTGAATCCTGGGCCAAGAC
>JAGWTL010000051.1 GCA_028869035.1 Burkholderiales bacterium
CAGGCCGACGGCGATGATGAGCAGGCGGTAGGCCGGGTAGTAGAAGCCGGGCACCAGCTCCACCGGGCCGGCCAGCGCGTCCGGGGCGCTCAGCAGCACCGGCTGCGAGCCCCAGATGAAACGCACCGCCTCGTTGCACATGAGCAGGAGGGCGAACGTGCCCAGCACCTGCGACAGGTGGTCGCGCGTGTACAGGCGGCGCAGCACCGTGAGCTCCAGCAGCACGCCGAACAGCGCCGCCCCGGCAACGCCCGCCGCCAGGCCGAGCCAGAAGGAACCGCTGGCCGCCGTGGCGGCGGCCACCAGGTAGGCGCCGACCATGTAGAGCGAGCCGTGCGCCAGGTTGATCATGTCCATGATGCCGAAGACCAGCGTCAGGCCGGCGGCCAGCAGGAACAGCATGAGCCCGAACTGCAGGCCGTTCAGGGCCTGCTCCAGAACAAGAAGGCCGGTCATCGGCTAACGATACGAACGAGGCGAAACGAAAGCCGTCACAGGCCCGGCATCTTGCACTGGCCGACGTAGGCGTCGGCGTGGTTCTTGAACACGGTGCCGATGGTGCGGTTGGTCACCCGGCCCTTGCTGTCCTGGGTGATGACGCGCAGGTAGTAGTCCTGGATCGGGAACTGGTTGCTGTTGAACTTGAAGCCGCCGCGCACGGAGTCGAACCTGGCGGCCTTGAGTGCTTTTTGCACGGCGGCCTTGTCGTCCAGCTTGCCCTTGGTGTCGCGTACGGCGGCGCCGATCAGCTGCGCCGCGTCATAACCCTGGGCTGCATACAGCGTGGGCAGGCGGCCGTATTCCTTCTCGAAGGCGGCCACGAACTTCTTGTTGGCCGGGTTGTCCAGGTCGTGCGCCCACTGCGAGGTGTTGAACATGCCCAGCATGGGAGTGCCCACGGCCTTGATCACGTCCTCGTCCCCGGAGAAGCCGGGGCCGAACAGCGTCATGTCCTTGGACAGGCCGGCGCCGACAAACTGCTTGATGAAGTTGATGCCCAGGCCGCCGGGCAGGAAGATGTAGACGGCGTCGGGCCTGGCCGCACGCAGCTTGGACAGTTCGGCGCCGTAGTCCAGCAGGTTGAGCGGCGTGTAGCTCTCGGAGACGATCTCGCCGCCCTTGTAGTAGCGCTTGAAGCCGGCCAGCGCGTCCTTGCCCGCGGGGTAGTTGGGGGCGATCAGTGCCACGCGCTTGAAACCCTTGTCGGCCACGGTCTTGCCCACGGCCTCGTGCTGGTTGTCGTTCTGGTAGGAGGCGCTGAAGAAATAGGGGTTGCACTGCTCGCCTGCCAGTTGCGAAGGACCGGCGTTGGCGCTGATGTAGAAGGTCTTGGCCGAAAAGGTGGGCGCGCCCACGGCCAGCATGACGTTGGAGAACACGATGCCCGTCATGAAGTCCACCTTGTCGCGCTTGACCAGGCGGTCCGCCGTCTGGCGGCCCACATCGGGGCTGGCCTGGTCATCGGCCACGATCACCTCGGCCGGCAGGCCGCCGAGCTTGCCGCCGTTGAGCTTGACCGCGAGCTGAAAGCCGTCGCGGATATCGATGCCCAGACCGGCGCCCGGGCCGGACAGCGTGGACAGCAGGCCGATCTTGACCTTGTCGGCCGCCAGGGCCGGCAGGGCCAGAAGCGCAGAAACGGTGGCCGCGAAAAAGCTGCGGCGCAGCAGGGCAAAGGGCAGGTTGGGTTTCATGGTCTTTCCTGTTCGGGGTGAGGCTGCAGAAATGGGCTGCCAGAATGATAGCGTCCAGATCCCGGAGCTTAGTGCATGAACCTCAACCGACGAAAACTCAGCCTGGCCCTGCTGGCCCTGCCCGCCGGCTGTGCCTACCAGCCCCTGGCAGGGCTGCGCACCGAAGCCGTAGCCGCACCGGACCAGACGGTCGGCATGCGCCCGCCGGCCCTGGGCCAGCGCTGGACCTATCGCAAGTACAACGGCTACAACAGCGCCTTGCTGGGCACTGAGGTGCAGGAGGTCGTGGCCCTGGAGCCCCGCATACGCATACGCATCCGCAGCGATGCCTCCCCGGCCGAGCTGGAAGAACAGCAGCAGCCCTGGGGCCAGGTCCTGCGCGAATTTGCCTGGGACGGTGTGCTGAACTACGAGCAGGCCATGCCGCTGTGGCCGGCCGACCCGCGCCCGGGCAGCCGCAGCGTGCATAGCACCACCTACCGCATCGACAACGATTCCTTCCGCTACTGGATCACCCAGCACACCACGGTGCGGGGCTGGGAGCGCGTGGCGCTGGCGAACGGCCCCCGGCTGGCGCTGCGCATCGAAAAATTCATACGCCTGCAGCATCGCGACATCACCCGAACGGAGACCCTACGGCGCGACACCCTGTGGCTGGCACCGGAGATCGGCCGCTGGGTGGCGCGCGAGATCAGCGGTGAATACCGCTTGTCCACCGGCCGGGGCCTCAGCTGGCAGCGCGAGGACTGGCGCCGCTGGGAACTGGCCTCCTGGGCCTGAGAGGCCCGGCCTCACTGGCCCGGCAAGCAGCGCCTCTCAAAAAATGCCAGCGGCTCAGTTTTTCGAAAACCCAGCTTGGGTACGCCAAGTCATCTTGCCGTTGCCCTGAGCCTGTCGAAGCCCCTCGACAGGCTCAGGGCGAACGGATGTGAGGAGCTTGTAAGATAGCGAAGCACTATCTGCAAGGACCGACATGGCCAATCTCGCAAGTCTCTTGAAATCAGAAATCTCCCGCATCGCACGCAAAGAAGTTCGTGCTGAAACCCAGACCCTGAAAAAAGCCTCCGCGCAGCACCGCAGCGAAATCGCCGCTCTCAAGCGCCGCCTCGCCGACCAGGAACGCCTGCTCTCCCAGCTGCGTAAAAACAACCGGTCGGCCGCAAGCCCCACCCCCGCCGCGGACAGCCCCAAGCGGCGCTTCCGCTCCGAGGGGTTTGCCAGTCTGCGCAAGAAGCTGGGTGTGTCGGCCGCCGAGATGGGCCAGCTGATGGGCGTTTCGGCGCAATCCATCTACCACTGGGAAAAGGGGCTCTCGCGGCCCCGGAACAGCCAGCTGGCGGAGATAGCCGCCGTGCGCAAGCTGGGCAAACGCGAAGTCAGCGCGCGCCTGGCCCAGGCCTGAGCGGCCGCAGACCGGAGGCCGCCAGCACTCAGGCGGCTCCGATGCCGCCGACCGCCAGGAACAGGGCCTTGATCCTGTCGGCTTCGATGTTGCGCGTGATGAAGACGACACGGCTGCCCTGGTCTGCGCTGGGCCAGCGGTCCAGCGTGACCGGCGGATGGAACACATGGCCCACCCCCTGCACGACCACGGGCCGCCCCTCGACATTCACGATGCCCTTGACGCGCAGCATGTCCCGGCCTCGCAAAGAGATCAACAACTCCATGGCGGCCGAAAACGCGGGCCAGGTGAACGGTGTCTCGAATCTCAGTGACAGGTTGCGCACCGAAGGATGGTGCCGGCCGGTCAGGCGCTCCGCCAGATAGCCGCCTTCTTCTGACATCGCGCCTTCGCGCGTGGCGAGCTCGCCCAGAAAACGCAGGGTGTCGGGGCCGGCGCGCTCGCTTTGCAGACCCAGCCCGATCAGGTCCCGGGGATGGAGTTCACCCTGGGTGCAGCGACGGATGTCGGCCCGCGTGTTGACCGCGGCGATCTCGGCCATGAGTTCATCCACGCCCTGAGCAGACATGAGGTCCGTCTTGGTGATGAAGATGCGGTCCGCCAGGGCGATCTGCTGCTGGGACTCGGGCTGGTGGGCCAGCTGGTCGCGGGCGTTGACCGCGTCCACCAGGGTCACCACGCCGTCCAGGCGGTAGTGCGCGCCCAGCATGGTGTCGCTGGAGAGTGTCTGGATCACCGGCCCGGGATCGGCCAGGCCGGTGGTTTCGATGATGACGCGGTCGAAGTCGGGGATCACCCCGGCGCGGCGGTCCCCGAAGAGCTCGCGCAGGGTGTCCTGCAGATCGGTGCGCACCGAGCAGCACAGGCAGCCGTTGGCCAGCAGGCTGACGCTCTCGGTCGACATCTTGACCAGGTCGTTGTCGATCCCGATCTCGCCGATCTCGTTGATGACCACCGCCACCCGGTCCATCTCCGGGTGCCGGATGAGCCGGCTGATCAGCGTGGTCTTGCCAGCGCCGAGAAAACCGGTGATCAGCGTGACCGGGATCTTGCCGGCCAGCGCGTCACGCCCGCCGGAGGCTGTTGACCACTCAGACATTCATTTCGAGGATGTAAAGCCCGCCGCTGAAGCGGTCGACCGTGTAGACCAGCTTGCGGTCATCGACGTAAACGTCGTTGAGCTGCACCGCGCCACGCGAAGACAGCGCCGGTGTCGGCGGCACGTAGTAGGCCACTTCCTGCACCTGGTAGGGATTGCTGGTGTCGTAGACGCGCACGCCGGCGTTGAAAAAAGTGCCGATGAACAGCGTCTCCGAGCGGAAGGAGCAGGGCACGGGCAGGTTCTCGTGCAGGTTGTGCGCGCCGAAACGGCCGCCGCGTTTGGCGAAGGTGTCGTAGGGCGGGGCCGGGAAGGTGCCGATGGGCAGGGGGTTGGCGTCGGTGCGCGAGTCCACCACCCAGACCAGCTTGGGCCAGTCCTTGCCGTCATCCTGCACGCATTCGTCGGAGACGATCCACAGATTGCGCTCGAACAGCGGCAGCACGGTGTGTGTGAAGCCGTTGAAGGGCGGCGAATGGTTCCAGTGGGACACCAGCTTGATGTCCGCCGGATTGCCGATGTCGAGCGCGATGGCGCCGCCGTCGATGTAACCCACATAGGCGCGGTCGGGCCGCTGCGGAAAGACGTTGGTGTTGTGGGCGCGGAAGCCCGTGTCGAACTGGGCCGGCAGGCGCGGCGGCGGCGGGGCCACGTCGCCCTCGCGCGTGCCGGGGTACCACCAGCGGCCTTTTTCGAAGGGCTGGGTCGGGTCGGAGATGTCGATGATGCGGTAGAACTGGTCGTCCTTGGGATTGCGCGGCTGGAAGTCCGGCGCGCCCGAAGCCATGTGCACGGTCTTGCCGTCCACGAACCAGACGGCGTGCACACCGCGCGAATAGGGGCCCGAGCAGTCGAAGTGCGAGAGCAGGCGCGGCTCTTCGGGTTTGCTGATGTCGTAGATGTTGAAGCCGGCCGGCTTGGCACCCAGTTCCTTGACCTGGCTGGCCACGACCATGAGGTTGCCCACCACGTCCAGCGAGTTGGAGCGCACCTTCATGTGCGGCAGTTCGGTCTGCACGATCACGCGCGGGTTCCTGGGGTCGCTCACGTCGACACCGGTGAAATTCTTGGGCGCCGACTCGTGCGCCATCCACAGGATGCGCCGGCCGTCGTCGGCCAGCTGCATGGCAATGCCCTCGCCCATGCCGCCGAAACCCTGCAGCTCGTTGTGCGAGATCAGCTTCATGTTGTGCGCCATGGGCTGGTCGGCGCGGGGACGCAAGGTCGTCAAATCAGCTTGGTTCATGTTTCACTCAAAAAAAGAGGCCGGATGAAAGTCAGGCACCACAGGTTCATTCCGCCTGGATATTCTTTTCCT
Source organism: Burkholderiales bacterium (assembly GCA_028869035.1). Taxonomy (GTDB): domain Bacteria; phylum Pseudomonadota; class Gammaproteobacteria; order Burkholderiales; family Burkholderiaceae_C; genus Hylemonella. Next base: position 5,514 of record JAGWTL010000051.1, read on the forward strand.
TCACCAGTCTTCCGTATTTGGCGTATTCGGCGTGCACGTAGCTGGTGAAAGCGGCGGACGTATTCCCGCCGGGCGTCGCGCCTTCCTTGGCCAGACGTTCGAGCACGCCGGGGTCCTTGAGCACCTTGGCGGTTTCGCGCTGCAGCCTGTCCACGATGGCTGCCGGCGTGCTGGACGGCACGAAGAACCCGAACCACGAGGAGACGTCGAAATCCTTGAGACCCGATTCGGCCAGGGTAGGCACGTCCGGCACAGCCGCAGAGCGGCTGGCCGAGGTGAGGGCCAGGGCACGCAGGCGCCCGGACTGCACATGCGGCAACACGGCCACCATGGGGGCGAACATCAGCTGGATCTCCCCGGCCAGCAGGGCATTGACGGAGGGGCCGGCGCCCCGGTAGGGGATATGGGTGATCTCGGCCCCCGTGGCGATCTCGAACAGCTCGCCCGCCAGATGGGTGGGGGCACCCTTGCCGGAGGAACCATAGTTGAGAGCGCCGGGCTTGGCCTTGGCCAGGGCGATCAGCTCCTGCACATTCCTGGCCGCCACGCTCTGGTGGACCACCAGGATATTGGGCACCTCTGCCACCATCGTCACCGGCTTGAGGTCACGCAGGGTGTCGTAGGCCAGCTTGGTATACATGTGGGGGGCCACGGCCATGCTGGTCGACTGACCGATCAGCACCGTGTAGCCGTCCCCCGCGGACTTGGCCGTGATATCGGCCGCAATCGTGCCTGAAGCGCCCGAGCGGTTCTCGATCACGATGCTCTGGCCCAGCGCCTCGCCGAGTTTCGGGCCGACGATGCGGGCAAAAAAATCTGCGGCCCCGCCCGGCGATGCCGGAACGATCAGGCGGATCGGTTTGCTGGGGTAGTTGTCGCTCTGGGCCAGAGCCAGGCCCAGAACGGACAGCAGGGCGGCGCCGCTCAAGAGGCGCAGGCAGTTTCGACGGAACATCATCTTGTCTCCTTGCAGGTTCAGGCATCCAGTCCGGTGGCGGCGCAAAAAACGCAGGCGCCGGACACTCGTGAAATCACTTGCCGTGCTCGACCGCCACCAGACGGGTTTCACCGGTCTCGGTCAGCGTGCGGGTCGCGTTCGGCGAGGCGTAGATCCAGAGGATCTTCATGGGCTCGGTGCTCGACATATTGCGGAAGCGGTGCGACACGTTCGGGGGGATCCAGGTCGTGTCCAGGGGCTTGAGCACATGCGACTCCTGCCCTGCGACATCCATGACGGCATCACCCGCCAGCAGCATCACACTCTCTTCGCAGTTGTGGCTGTGGAAAGGAATCGCGGTGCCGGGCGCGAACTCGGTGATGCCGTTGATGAAACTCTGCGCCCCGAGCGCCGGGGTCACCAGAGGGGTGGTGCGGGCGCCGCCGCCACGGTCATGGCTCTTGATCTGGTCGGGTTTGAGCACGGTGGGAGCGCGTGCTGCTGTGGTGTTGCTCATCTCGGGTTCTCCTTTCAGGGGTTCAAGGCTCTGCTTAGGGCTGCGCTGAACAAGTCCGTTCGCGTTGAGCCTGTCGAAACGCCCTCTTTGCAAATCAACAACTTGCAGAGGACTTCGACAAGCTCAGTCCGAACGGAGGGACATGCTCAACATATTCTTAGGTTCTGACAGGTCCGGTCCAGACCGTCTTGATGTTCATGAACTCGTGCAGCCCCAGGTGCCCGAGCTCGCGGCCGTAGCCGGATTGTTTGGTCCCGCCAAACGGCAGGCGGGGATCGGAAGCCACCAGGCCGTTCACGAAAACGGCGCCGGCCTCGATGCGCCGAGACAGCTGACGCGCGCGGTCCAGGTCACGGCTCCAGAGCGATGCGCCCAGGCCGAAGGGGGTGTCGTTGGCCACGGCGATCGCCTCGTCCGCCGAGGCCACCCGCAGGATGGCGGCGGCGGGACCGAAGGTTTCTTCCATGGCCACGGTCATGCCGGGTGTGACGTGGTCCAGGATGGTGGGCTCGTAATAGGCGCCGGGGCCTTCCACCGGCTGGCCGCCGATCAGCACCTGCGCACCTTCCCGCACCGAAGCCCGGACCTGGACATGCAACTCGTCGCGCAGTTTGCCGCGCGCCATGGAGCCGATGGTCGTGTTGGCCTGCAGAGGATCACCGACCACCAGCTTGCGCGTGCCGGCCACAAAGGCTTCCGCGAAGCGGTCCGCAATCGACCGCTCGACGATGAAGCGCTTGGCCGAGATGCAGCTTTGCCCCGTGTTGGAGAAACGCGCCTTGACGGCGACCGCTGCCGCCGCCTCGATGTCGGCATCGGCCAGCACGACAAAGGGGTCCGAGCCACCGAGCTCGAGCACCTGCTTCTTGAGCGCCTGGCCCGCCTGCGCGGCGATGCTGCGTCCCACGGGTGTGGAGCCGGTGAAGGTCACCGCGGCGATGCGATCGTCCTGGATCAGGCCCTGCACGGCCGAGGACTCGACCAGCAGGGTGGTGAACAGGCCCTCGGGCAGACCGGCCTCCACAAACACCTGCTCCAGCGCCAGCGCGCATTGCGGCACATTGCTGGCGTGCTTGAGCACCATGCCATTGCCGCCCACCAGCACGGGCGCGGCCGCGCGCATGACCTGCCAGAAGGGATAGTTCCAGGGCATCACGGCCAGCACCAGACCCAGCGGGTCGAACACGATGCGGCTGTCGGCGGCCGAGCTTGCGACCACCTGGTCCGCCAGGAAGGTTTCACCCTGCTGGGCGTAGTGGTCGAAGTTCCAGGCGCATTTCTCGATCTCGCCCAGCGACTCGCTCAGGGGCTTGCCCATCTCCAACGTGATCAGCAGGGCCAGCTCCTGTTTCTTGCGGCGCAGCACGGCCGCGACCTGCAGCAGGTAAGGCAGGCGCTGCCGGACGTCCAGGCGGGCCCAGGTCTTCTGGGACGCAGAGGCCACGCGCAGCCGGCTGTCGATGGCCTGCGCGTCATGGATGGGGAACTTCCCCAGCAGGGCGTCGGTGGCCGGGTTGAAGGAATTCATCATCATGCGGCACCTCCTTGAACCAGCGGCTGGATGCCCAGATCCTTGGCCAGCACTGCCAACTCCTGAACCAGGGTGTTGGCGATCGGTATGCCTGCTGCATAACTTTGCCGGCGCTCATGGCTTTGTTCGCCCGGCAACCAGATACGTTCCACGCCCGGCAGGCGTTCGCTGCCGCGGATGTCCCTGACCAGGGTGTCCACGGCGCCCTTGAAGACCGCGACATCGCCAAAAGCGCTCAGATCGATCACCAGGATGGCCTGGCCCGTGTTGGTGACGCTGACATGGTCGGCATTGAAATCGATCACCTCGCGCCCCATGGCACCACCGCCCAGGGTACCGGCCAGCAGGCCGACCACCAGCGCCAGGCCATACCCCTTGTAGTCACCGATGGGCAGCAGGAAACCCTCGCCGGCGCGGTTGGGATCGGTCAGGGGCTTGCCCTGGCGGTCGATCATCCAGCCCTCGGGCATCATCTCGCCGCGTTTGGCCTTGGCCTTGACCTTGCCATAGGCCGCCACCGTCGTGGCCATGTCCAGCACCACGGGCGGCTCACTCCCGGCAGGAATGCCGGCCGCAATGGGGTTGGTGGACAGCAGCATGTCGGTGCCGCCCCATGGCGGCAGATGGTTGGCATTGCCCACGGCAAAGTACAGGCCGAGCATGTCGTGCTGCAGGGGCTTGCGTGCATACAGGGACGCCGGGCCGGCGTGGTTGCTGTGGCGCGCGCTGACCCAGGCCACGCCGCAGATCCGGGCTTTCTCGATCGCCAGGTCCACCGCGCGCGACATCACGAGGTGCCCCATGCCGTTGTCACCGTCGAGCACCGCCATGCCCGCGCGTTCGCTGACCACCTTGATGTCGGGGTGCTTGTTGATGCCGCCGGCGCGGATGCGTTTCATGTACTGCGGCAGGCGGATGACACCGTGGCCGTCCGAACCCTGCAGATCGGCTTCGGCCATGAGCGAGGCGATGGTGCGGGCGTCCGCTTCCGGAAAACCCTGGCTCACAAACGCAGACTGGATGAAGTTGCGCAAGGCGTCCGGACGGACCGCCGTGAAATTGGGGTGGGGCGCTTTCAAGTGGTGTGCTTTCTTCGGGTCTGGCGTCGGACGCGGGGCCTGCCTTGCATCCCCGTGGAATCTCAATTGCTTATCGATAAGCGGGCGGGGCCCGGCTGTCTTGAATGCATCGGCGCCCGGGCGCTTTCAGGTGGGCTGGAAGTCCCGAAGTGTAGGGAGGCAGGGGTGGCCCGTCCAATACTCATTTCACGCGATGCCATATCATCCTGATATCGATAGACCGCTCGCTTCTGCGCCCATGAACCTGAAAACCCTGCGCTACTTCGTGGCGATTGCCGATGCCGGCAGCCTGACCGCTGCCGCTGCCGCCATCTCGATCGCCCAGCCAGCCCTGACACGACAACTGCGCGAACTGGAGGCCGATCTGGGCATGCCGCTGTTTCACCGCATGCCGCGCGGCGTGCGGCTCACGCAGGCGGGCGTCACGCTCTACGAAGCGGCGCAGCGCATCCTGGGCGAGGCCCAGCGCGTGCGCCAGCGCCTGGCCAGCAAGGCCGGCGACACCCGGACCACCGTGGTGCTGGGCGTTTCGCCCACGCTGGCGCGGGTGCTGCTGCCGGGCCTGTTCGAGCATTGCATGCGCACCCTGCAGGACGTGGAGCTGCGCTCGCGCGAAGCCTTCACACCCGAGCTGCTGGACTGGCTGGAGCGCGGCATCATCGACATGGCCGTCGTCACCAACCCGGGCATCGGCCGCTCGGTCTCGCTGCAGCCCCTGCTGGGCGAGCCCTTTGCCCTGGTCTCGCACGCCTCCATGGGCATGGGGCCCATCGTCTCGCTGGCGCAGCTGGCCAGGATCCCCCTGCTCATGACCAGCCTGCACCGCGACATCGTGGAGCGGCAATTGCTGCCGCTGGGCAAGACGCTCAACGTCCAGGCGGTGCTGGACTCGGTGGACTCGATCCGCGCGCTGGTTCAGAAGGGGCCCTGGGCCACGATCATGCCGGTCTCGGTGTTCAAGGAAGCCGGAACCTCGACGCAAATCGTGATGTCGCAGATCACCGGCGTCCAGCTCACCCGTCTGCTGGTGCTGGCGACCCGGCTGGAGCCCGAGGGCAAGCTGGCCATCCCGGTGGTACAGGAAATGATCGAAGCGGAGTTCTCCCGCCTCATGCGCGAAGGCGTGTTCACCTTCACCACCAGCCAATGACCGTGCCGTGCTGAGCGCGAAGACACTGGCCACACGCAAGATGCTGGCCCCGGCGCCCTGCGGTCACGCACCGTCAACGTGCAGCGCACCAGCCTTGTGCGCACTTTTCAGGGTTTATCTGAATATCTGGGGTTCAAATCGACCAGACAATCTGTATACAGCTGTGTTTTCAATCCCGCATCCACCGAATCCGGAACTGGCACCCTTTTTGCTCAAGCCATAGTACCGTGGTGGTCGCCATCACTTTCATTCATCGCCTGCAGGCAGGCTTACCCAGGAGATTCCCCATGTCCAAGCGCCACCTCCTCAAAACCGTCGTCGCTCTCGCCCTGACGGCCGGCTTCGCCACCGCCCAGGCCCAGACCAAGCCGATCAAGTTCCAGCTGGACTGGCGCTTCGAAGGCCCGGCCGCCTTCTTCACCCTGCCGGCCGCCAAGGGCCATTTCAAGGAAGCCGGCCTGGACGTGACCGTGGACAGCGGCAACGGTTCGGGCGGCACCGTCACGCGCGTGGCCTCGGGCACCTACGACATCGGTTTCGCCGACATGGCCGCCCTGATGGAGTTCCACGCCAACAACCCCGACGCCCCCAACAAGCCGGTGGCCGTCATGATGGTCTACAACAACACGCCGGCTGCCGTGATCGCGCTCAAGAAGTCGGGGATCAAGACCCCGGCCGATCTGAGCGGCAAGAAACTCGGCGCCCCGGTGTTCGACGCCGGCCGCAAGGCCTTCCCGATCTTCGAGAAGGCCAACAAGGTGAGCAACGTGGCCTGGACCGCCATGGACCCGCCCCTGCGCGAGACCATGCTGGTGCGCGGTGACATCGACGCGATCACGGGCTTCTCCTTCACCTCCCTGCTCAACCTCGAAGCGCGTGGTGTCAAGGCCGCGGACGTGGTCGTCATGCCCTACGCCGATTACGGCGTGAAGCTCTACGGCAACGCCATCATCGCCAGCCCCAAGCTGATCAAGGAGAACCCCGAGCTGATCAAGGCCTTCCTCAAGGCCTTCACCAAGGGCGCCAAGGAAGTCATGGCCAATCCGGCCGCCGGCATCGAGACCGTCAAGGCGCGCGACGGCATCATCAACGTCGAACTGGAAACCCGCCGCCTGCAGATGGCCATCGACTCGGTGGTCGCCAGCCCGGACGCACGCAAGGAAGGCTTCGGCCAGATCAATACGGGCCGCCTGTCCCTGATGGCCTCACAGGTGTCGGACGCCTTCGGCACCAAGACCCGCGTCGATGCCGGTGCGATCTGGAACGGCTCCTTCCTGCCGTCCGCGGCCGAGCTGAACATCCTGCCGCCGGCCAAGAAGTGAGAACTCCTGAATAAATTTACTGCGCAGCCCGATCGCGGCGTTGGGCGGTGCTCGGAATCCTCACGTACAGGAAGTACGTTCCGGTTCCTGCGCTCCGTCCGCCTTGCGCTCGGGCCGCTCGCTACGATTTCTTCACAAGTTCCCCGACCCGCTCAGATATGAGAACCATGGCCAGCATCGTCTGGCCATTTTTTTGCAGTCACTATGACGACCGAATCCTCCTCCCCTCCCTTCGTTCAGTTCGACGACGTCTGGCTGGCCTACAACGACGAGCTGCTGGTCCAGAACGTTTTCGCGGTCGAGGCCATCAACCTGAACGTGCGCCAGGGCGAGTTCATCGCCATCGTCGGGCCCTCGGGCTGCGGCAAGTCCACCTTCATGAAGCTGACCACGGGCCTGAAGATACCCAGCATGGGCCGTATCCGCGTGGACGGTCAGCCCGTGACCGGCCCGCTCAAGGTCTCGGGCATGGCCTTCCAGGCCCCCTCGCTGCTGCCCTGGCGGACCACGCTGGACAATGTGCTGCTGCCGCTGGAAATCGTCGAGCCCTACCGCTCGCAGTTCAAGCAGCGCAAGGACGAATACGTCGCGCGCGCGCGCAAGCTTCTGCAAACTGTGGGCCTGGGTGGCTACGAAGACAAATACCCCTGGCAGCTCTCGGGCGGCATGCAACAGCGCGCCAGCATTTGCCGCGCGCTGATCCACGAGCCCAAGATGCTGCTGCTCGACGAGCCCTTCGGCGCGCTCGATGCCTTCACCCGCGAAGAGCTGTGGTGCATCCTGCGCGACCTCTGGACCGAACAAAAATTCAACGTCATCCTGGTCACGCACGACCTGCGCGAATCGGTCTTTTTGGCCGACACGGTCTATGTGATGAGCAAGAGCCCTGGCCGCTTTGTCGTGAAAAAGGAGATCGACCTGCCGCGCCCACGCGACTTGGAGATCACCTACACCCCAGAATTCACCAACATCGTTCACGAGCTGCGCGGCCACATCGGTGCCATGCGCAA
>JAGWTL010000375.1 GCA_028869035.1 Burkholderiales bacterium
CTGCAGAAGGTGCTGGGCACCCAGGCCTGAGCCCCGACGCTACCCGCCCCGACCGCCGCCAGCCCCCGCGCTGCCGGTGGTTTTTTCTTGCCCGGACGAAACGCAGAAAAACGGCTGGCCGCTACACTCAGCCTCAAGTCCCTCAAGGGGATGCGCCCCCACCCCCATGAGTCTCACGCAAAGCCTCATCGTCATCACCCTGCTGATCGGCGTCAGCGCCTTCTTCTCGATGGCCGAGATGTCGCTGGCCGCCTCGCGTCGTCTGCGCCTGCGCCAGCTGGCCGACGAGGGGGATGCACGCGCCGAGCGGGTGCTGCGCATCCAGGAACAGCCGGGGCACTACTTCACCGTGGTGCAGATCGGCCAGAACGCGGTGGCCATCCTGGGCGGTATCGTGGGTGAAGGGGCTTTCAGCCCGCTGCTGGACCGCCTGCTGCAGGCCTGGTTGTCGGCCCCTGCAGCCGAGACCACGGGTTTCGTGCTGTCTTTTGCGCTGGTGACTTCGCTGTTCATCGTCTTCGCCGATCTCTTCCCCAAGCGACTGGCCATGGCCGAACCCGAGCGCCTGGCCCTGCTGCTCCACGGCCCCATGCGCCTGTGCATGCAGGTCTTCAAGCCTGTGGTCTGGGCCTACAGCCGCGCCACCGATGGACTGTTCCGCCTGCTGGGGCTCTCATCCCAGCGCGACGACCGCGTCACCCCCGACGACATCCTGGCGCTGACGGAAGCCGGCGCCCAGGCCGGTGTGCTCGCCCGTGATGAGCAGCAGGTGATCGCCAACGTCTTCGAGCTCGACACACGCACGGTCAGCAGCACCATGACGGCGCGCGACCGCATTGCCTGGTTCGACAAGAACGACAGCGACGCCATCGTGCGCGCCCGCATCACGGCCGAACCTTTTTCCACCTATCCGGTGTGCGACGGCAACATCGACCATGTGGTCGGCTACGTGGACGCCAAGGACCTGTTCCAGCGCATCCTGAAGAACCAACCCATCCGCCTGGACGACCCCGCCCTGCTGCACAAGGCCGTGGTGGTGCCCGACCGCTTGACCCTGACCGAGGTGCTGGCGCAGTTCCGCCAGGCGCACGAGGACTTCGCCGTCATCGTCAACGAGTACAGCCTGGTGGTGGGCGTAGTGACGCTCAACGACGTCATGAGCACGGTCATGGGCGACCTGGTGGCGCCGGTGGACGAAGAAATGATCGTGCAACGCGAGGAAGGCTCCTGGCTGATCGACGGTATCACCCCCATGGCCGATGTCCAGCGGGTGCTGGGCCTGGAAACGCTGCCGCACGCCGCGGACTACGAGACCCTGGCCGGCTTTCTGATGGTGATGCTGCGACGCGTGCCGCGCCGCACGGACCGCGTGCTGTGGGAGGGCTACAGCTTCGAGGTACTGGACGTGGACAGCTACCGCATTGACCAGGTCATGGTCACGCGCAACGGCGCAGCGGCGACGGCGCTCAACGCTCCGCCGGCGCCGTAGCTTCGTCGCGGAACTGCCAAGCCCGCTGGGCGGCGAGCACCGCGTTCGGGTAGGGAGACTTGCCGCGTGAACCGTTGTAGCGCCCCAGCGCCATGAAGAGGTCCCCGCGCTCGCGCTCCAGGTAATGGCGCAGGATCACGCAGCCGAAGCGCAGATTGGTCTGCATGTGGAAGAGCTTGCCCACGTCACCGTCGCCGATCAGGCGCGACCAGAAGGGCATGACCTGCATGTAGCCGCGCGCGCCCACGCCGGAAACGGCGAATTTGCGGAAGTTGCTTTCCACCTGGATCAGGCCCAGCACCAGGGCCGTGTCCAGGCCGGCGCGTTTGCTTTCATACCAGACGGTCTGCAGGAAGTCGCGGCGCTCGGGCCACTCCGCCTTTTTCTTGCGCAGGCGCTCGCTCATGGCGCCGAGCCAGCGCAGATAGGCCAGGCGCGCCTCGGTGTCGGTGAACACGGGCACCGGCGGCGCGGTGTTGGCAATGGCCCCGCCCAGGGCCGTGCGCACGGCGTTGGCCAAGGGCTCTTCGATCTGGCCACCGGCGTGCGCCAGTGGCGGCAGGCCCAGGCCGGCGGCCAGCGCCAGCAGGGCCCGCAGCCCTGTGCGCCGCTGCATGGCCGGCCCAGCCATCGTCAGACGCCGAGCCTGGACTTCAGCACGGCGGTCATGTCCGCCAGCGGCAGCTGGGTGGCGGCCGTGTCGCGGCGGTGCTGGTACTCGACCCTGCCTTCCTTGAGCGTGCGGTCGCCGATGGTCACGCGGTGCGGTACACCGATCAGTTCCCAGTCGGCGAACATGGCGCCGGGGCGCTCGCCGCGGTCGTCCAGGATTGCGTCAATACCGGCGGCCATCAGCTCACCATAGAGTTTCTCGGAGGCGGCTTTCACCTCGGGGCTGCGGTCCGGGTTGATGGGGCAGATCACCACGGTGAAGGGGGCAATGCTGTCGGGCCAGATGATGCCCTTGTCGTCGTGGTTCTGCTCGATGGCCGCCGCCGGCAGGCGCGTGATGCCGATGCCGTAGCAGCCCATCTCCATGAACTGCGGCTTGCCGTTCTCGTCGAGGAAGGTGGCGTTCATGGC
>JAGWTL010000376.1 GCA_028869035.1 Burkholderiales bacterium
CCGTAGGTGATGAAGATCTTGGTGCCGAAGACCTTGTAGCTGCCGTCGGGCTGCGGCTCGGCGCGGCTGCGCACCAGGGCCAGGTCGGAGCCGGCCTGGGGCTCGGTCAGGTTCATGGTGCCGGTCCACTCGCCGCTGACCAGCTTTTCCAGGTAGATGGACTTGAGTTCGTCGGAACCCGCCGTGAGCAGGGCCTCGATGGCGCCGTCGGTGAGCAGCGGGCACAGCGCGAAACTCAGGTTGGCGCTGTTGACCATCTCGATGCAGGCCGCGCCGATGGTCTTGGGCAGGCCCTGGCCGCCGAAGTCCGCCGGGTGCTGCAGGCCCTGCCAGCCACCTTCGCCAAACTGACGGAAGGCGTCCTTGAAACCCGGCGAGGTGCTGACCTTGCCGTCCTTCCAGCTCGAAGGATTCTGGTCCCCGTCCCAGTTCAGCGGCGCCACCACCTGCTCGTTGAACTTGGCCGCCTCTTCGAGCACGGCCTGGGCCGTGTCGTAACCCGCGTCCTCGAAGCCGGGCAGTCTGGCGATCTCATCGATGCGGGCCAGGTGCTTGATGTTGAACAGCATGTCCTTGACGGGGGCGACGTAACTCATGGCATATCTCCTAATAACGCATGACTTGCTGCTCGCATGACGCGCCCTGCGGGCGCATGACCTCGCGCCTGTGGCGCATGGATGACGCGGGCTGCGCCCGCATGACTTCGGTCATTTCGTCATCGATGCCGCGCAGCGGCGAGGTCATGCGCCCGCAGGGCGCGTCATGCCCTTACAGCGCCTTGACCAGCTCGGGCACGGCCGTGAACAGATCGGCTTCGAGGCCGTAGTCGGCCACGGAGAAGATCGGGGCCTCGGGGTCCTTGTTGATGGCCACGATGACCTTGCTGTCCTTCATGCCGGCCAGATGCTGTATGGCCCCCGAGATGCCGGCGGCGATGTACAGCTGCGGGGCCACGATCTTGCCGGTCTGGCCGACCTGCAGGTCGTTGGGCGCGTAGCCCGCGTCCACCGCAGCGCGGCTGGCGCCGATGGCGGCGCCCAGCTTGTCGGCCAGCGGGGTCATGACCTCGTTGAACTTCTCGCTCGAACCCAGGGCGCGTCCGCCGGAGACGATGATCTTGGCGGCAGTCAGCTCGGGGCGGTCGTTCTTGGCGATCTCGGAACCGACAAAGCTGCTCTTGCCGCTGTCGGCCGCTGCCGCCACGGTTTCCACGGCAGCACTGCCGCCGCTGGCGGGCGCCGGATCGAAACCGGTGGTGCGCACGGTGATCACTTTCTTGGCATCCAGGCTCTGCACGGTGGCAATGGCGTTGCCAGCGTAGATCGGGCGCTCGAAGGTGTCGGCGCTCTCGACCTTGGTGATGTCGGATATCTGGCCCACGTCCAGCTTGGCGGCCACACGCGGGGCCACGTTCTTGCCCGCGGCCGTGGCCGGGAAGAGGATGTGGCTGTAGTTGCCGGCCGGATTCGAAACGATGGCCAGCACCTGGGCGGCCACGTTCTCTGCCAGGCCGTGAGCGAGCTGGGCGCCGTCGGCGTGAATCACCTTGCTCACGCCGGCTATTCTGCCGGCAGCCGCAGCGGCGGCACCGGCGTTGTGCCCGGCGACCAGCACGTGGACGTCACCACCGCAGGCCTTGGCCGCGGTGACGGTGTTGAGGGTCGCGCCCTTGATGGACGCATTGTCGTGTTCGGCAATAACGAGTGAAGTCATGATTCGTATCCTTTGCGTTGGTGAAGCGTGTGATCTTGGTTCCAGGGAACCCGTGGAACCGGCTTCGCCGGGCCACTGGGTTCGTCCCCCTTGGGGGAAGGCGGCCTTCGGGCCGACTCAGGGGGTCAGATCACCTTGGCTTCGTTCTTCAGCTTGCTCACCAGCGTGGCGACGTCGGGCACCTTGATACCGGCGCTGCGCTTCGGGGGTTCCGAGACCTTGAGGGTCTTGATGCGCGGGGCGACGTTCACGCCCAGGTCCTCGGGCTTGAGGATGTCGAGCTGCTTCTTCTTGGCCTTCATGATGTTGGGCAGCGTGACGTAACGCGGCTCGTTCAGGCGCAGGTCGGTGGTGATGACCGCCGGGATGGACAGGCTCAGGGTTTCCAGGCCGCCGTCGATTTCTCGGGTGACGTTGACCTTGTCGCCGGCCACTTCGACCTTGCTGGCGAAGGTGGCCTGGGGCAGGTCGGCCAGGGCCGCCAGCATCTGGCCGGTCTGGTTGGCGTCGTCGTCGATGGCTTGTTTGCCCAGGATGATGAGAGAAGGTTGTTCTTTGTCGACCAGGGCTTTGAGGAGCTTGGCCACGGCCAGGGGCTGCAGTTCGACGTCGGTTTCCACCAGGATGGCGCGGTCGGCGCCGATGGCCATGGCGGTGCGCAGGGTTTCCTGGCACTGGGTGACGCCGCAGGAGACCGCGACGATCTCGGTGACGACGCCCTTCTCCTTCAGCCGCACGGCCTCTTCGACGGCGATTTCGTCGAAGGGGTTCATGGACATCTTGACGTTGGCGATGTCGACACCAGAGCCGTCGGACTTCACGCGAACCTTCACGTTGTAGTC
>JAGWTL010000377.1 GCA_028869035.1 Burkholderiales bacterium
GTGCGCTCCAGCCTGATCGTGGTGGCCACGCTCATCATCGCGCCGCTGACCACCTTCATCCTCATGAACCGCTACGGCATCTCGGCCAACCTGATGTCGCTCGGGGGGCTGGCCATCGCCATCGGGCTGATGGTCGATGCCACCGTCGTGGTGGTGGAGAACGTGTTCCACAAGCTGGGCGCGGGGCAGCAAAGCATGCAGGAGCGGGTGCGCACGGTGCTCTCGGCCACGCGGGAGGTGTCCACCCCCACGGTGTTCGGCATCGCCATCATCATTCTGGTGTTCCTGCCGCTGATGACGCTCCAGGGCATCGAGGGCAAGATGTTCGCCCCGCTGGCGCTGACCATCGTCATCGCCCTGGCGGTGTCGCTGGCGGTGTCGCTCTTCCTGTCGCCAGTGCTGTGCTCCTACTTCCTGCGCGGCGGCGCGGAGCACGACACGCGCCTCATGGCCTGGCTCAAGGCCCGCTATGTGCGCCTGCTCGATGCCGCCACCGCCCGCGAGCGCCGCACGCTGGGCGTGGCCGTCGGGCTGCTGCTGACCTCGCTCGCGCTGTTCCCCTTGCTGGGCAAATCTTTCATGCCGGTGATGAAGGAAGGCGCGCTCACGCCGCAGATCAACCGCGTGCCCAGCATTTCTCTGGATGAATCGGTGCGCATGGAGATGGCGGCGATGAAGGCCGTGGCCGAGGTGCCGGGCGTGCGCATGGTGGTGTCCAAGCTGGGGCGAGGCGAATCGCCCGCCGACCCGGCAGGCCCGAACGAGTCCGACCCCATCGTGCTGCTCGACCCGAAATCCGGGCGCACGCAAGACGAGATCGACGAAGACATCCGCCAGCGCCTCTCGACCATTCCCGGCGTGCAGATCGTGCTCTCGCAGCCCATCTCCGAGCGGGTGGACGAGATGGTGACGGGTGTGCGTTCGCAGCTGGCCGTGAAGATCTTCGGCGATGATCTGAACGATCTGCGCCGGGTGTCCGAGCAGGTGGCCAAGCTGCTGCGTGGCGTGCCGGGCGCGCGTGACATCCGCATCGAGCGCCTCTCGGGCCAGCAGGCCCTGACCATCGACATCGACCGCAAGGCCATCGCGCGCCACGGCATCAACGTGGCCGAGGTGCACAAGCTCATCGAGACCGCCATCGGCGGCAGGGAAGTGAGCCAGCTCTACGAGGGCGAGCGCCGCTTCGGCATCGCCGTGCGTTTCCCCGAGGCGTCGCGCAACACCATCGAGTCCATCCGCAACATGCTGCTGCGCGCGCCCGACGGCGCCCTGGTGCCCCTGCATTCGGTGGCCACCATCGAGCTGCGCGACGGCCCGGCCCAGATCAGCCGCGAAAGCGCCAAGCGCCGGGTGGTGGTGGGCGCCAATGTGGAAGGGCGCGACCTCGGTGGTTTTGTGCAGGAGGTGGAGCAGCGCATCGCGCGTGAGGTGAAACTGCCCGACGGTTTCTACTTTGTCTTCGGTGGCCAATTCGAAAACATGGAACGCGCCATGGCCACGCTGACCATCATCGTGCCCATCACCATCGTGGCCATCTTCTTCCTGCTCTTCCTGCTGTTCAACTCGCTCAAGCTCGCCTCGCTCATCATCCTGGTGCTGCCGTTCGCGTCCATCGGCGGCCTGATCGGCCTGGCCGTCACGCGCGAGTACCTCAGCGTGCCGGCCTCGGTGGGCTTCATCGCGCTGTGGGGCATTGCCGTGCTCAACGGCGTGGTACTGGTGAGCTACATCCGCCGCCTGCGCGAGGACGGCAGGCCCGTGATGGAGGCCGTGCGCGAAGGCTGTGTGGCGCGTTTCCGCCCGGTCATGATGACGGCCACCGTGGCCCTGCTGGGCCTGGTGCCCTTCCTGTTCGCCACGGGCCCCGGCTCGGAAGTGCAGAAGCCCCTGGCCATCGTGGTCATCGGCGGCCTGATCTCGTCGACATTGCTCACCCTGGTGGTCGTGCCGGCGCTGTACCGCTGGTTCGATGAAAGCCCTATTGAAGCCTAGGGCCTGGTCACACTATTTTCTGAGGAACACACCCATGAAAAAGATGATGGAAATCCGCGCCATCGTGCGCCCCAGCCGCCTCCCGCAGCTGCGTGATGCCCTGCACGACATCCCCAACTTCCCCGGGCTCACGCTCATGAAGGCCGAGGGCTTCACCGCCCCGGCCGCCGTGGGCAAGCGCACGGTGAAGGAGGAGTTGATCGACTATTCGCCCAAGATCATGGTGGCCGTTCTGGCCGATGAGGACATGGTGGCGGAGATCCGCAACACCATCATCGGTGCCTGCAGCACGGGCCAGATTGGTGACGGCCTGGTCTGGACCGTGCCCATTGCCAGCATGCACCGCGTACGCAATGGCTCGGACATGCTGGCGGAATGATTTCGCCTGATCTGATGTGAAAGAGGCCGGCATGCCGGCCTCTTTTTTTCTGGCGTCGTGTGCGCGTCAGGCGCTGATCGTCTGTGCCGGCGGCTCCAGGATCCCGGTCCACCCGGCGGCGCGGGGCATCCCCCCGCGCCGGAACGGAAATCAAGCCCTCCTTACAATCTTGCCCACCC
>JAGWTL010000052.1 GCA_028869035.1 Burkholderiales bacterium
CTGAAGAGAGTTGATGAGCTTGCTGAAAATTGTCTCGGGCTTGTCATCTCGGGATCGAAGTCCGGTGTCGGTAAGGAGCTTTGAGAGTCGGCCGAAGTTCTCGGACTGCGTTTCGCCAGCGATCTCAACAATCCAGTTTCCAACGAGGGAAAGAACGTAGGCCTTCCAAACGCTGACGTACTGGCCCTCAGTTAGTGCTTGTTGCTGAACCAACTTCTGGAAGATTGGATTGCCGGCAGGATTAAAGCCAGCTAGAACCTCAATGCCCTTGAGCTCCGGTATGCTTCCAAAGCGCTTCTGAAGAACTCGATAGACGGCTGTCTTTCCGGTTCCCTTGTCTCCGGCGATGACATCCGCTTCATCTTTAACCAATGCATGGAATGCTTCGTTTTCTACAAAGTACTTCTCAAGAGACTTGTCAAATTCGGCAACAGAACTTCCTACGTCGAGCATCCGGAGTAGTTCCTTGACTTGTGCGACTGAGGTGTTCGGCATTAGGCAACTCCAATTCATCAAGACGTGGAACAGTCTAGCGCGGCAAAGTCATATGTAACGTCTGTGAGTCCACGCAGTGATATGGATCGAAAAGTGCGAACTGACATGGCCGAGCGATCATCACGCGTTCCTCCCTTGTGTTTGTAAGTGCTTGATTTATATCTGAAACCTCATCGACCGCCAACGATTCCAGTGGAATGAAACACCGCAAAACCCGCAGGAGCGAGCGTGTCAACTGAACTGAGTGTCCTCATTCCCCGCCATCAAACAGATTCCGAAACTTCTGCGCCGCATCCTCCGCGCCGGTGCCCTTGCTCATCGGCACCCCTTTCGGATACTCCTCTGCGATCCGGTCTTCCCAATAGGTCGTCGGGTTGGGCGCGCTGCACAGCCGACGAAAGACTTCCTGCGGCACCTGCTTGTAGGCGAACACGGTTTTGTCGTCCCGATGCAGGTCCAGCTGCTGGGTGGTCGCGTCGTAGTCCGCGCGGCGGAAACGCCCGATCGTGAAGGTCTTGGTTTGCATGGCGCATTGTCCTGGGCGCAAAGCCCAGGCGCAAGGGGCTTCAGGCGTCGCCGTCTGATCGCGGCTGCGACGTTTATTTGCCTGCGGGTTTGCCGGCGCTGGCCGTGCTTGCGGCGGTTGTCATGCCGGCCGTCGGCACTGGCACCGGTGCCAAGGCCGCCGTCACGCGGGCCTGGTTGATTCGCGCCAGCCGGCCCAGGCCGCCGCCGCTGGCTTCGCCCAGGCTGTAGCTGAGGGTGGCCGCGTTCATGGGGCCGTTGATGCGCATGGGGATGTTGATGCCCGAGAGTTCGGCCAGCTCACCCGCGCTGGTCCGCTTGAGGCCGAGCGCCACCGTGGTGTCGAGCCAGGCGTCGACCTGCAGGCTGTCGAGGTCCAGGTCCACTTCGCCCTTGCTGGTGAAGAGTGGGGACTTGAACAGCAGGTCTTCGCTGCGCGCCTTGCCCTGCGCCAGTGTCACACTGGCCTTGAGTTCGTTGTAGGCGGTGGTCTCGGTCAGGCGCACGCTGTCGCGGCGTTCGGCGCCGCTCAGGCCCAGCTGGTCCTTGCCCGCGAGCAGGGCCTCGGGCAGGTCCAGGCCGGCCAGTGTGCCGCGCGTGAGCGCCAGGCTGGCCGTGCCCGTGAGCGACTGGCGCAGCGCCGCCAAGGTGGCGCCCTGGGCATTCAGGTCCAGAACCAGCTGGCCCTTGCCGCTGAGCGTGGCCTCGCCGCCGGGCAGCAGATCGGCCAGCAGGGCATCGAACTGCACGCCCGTGAGTTTCTGGCGCAGGCTGAGCTGGGGTGTTTCGCCCGCCGTGAGGCTCAGGCCCCCTGACAGACTGCCACCGTAGAGCCTGGCCGCGAGGGGCTCCACGCTCAGCGTGCCGGAAGCCGCGCGCAACTCGGCGCTGAACTGGCTGGCCTGCAGGCGCGCCACGCGCAAGTTTTCGCTGCGCAGCTTGCCGCGCAGGTTCAGGGTCTTGAGCCGGGCCAAGTCCTGGGCCTGCGTGCTCTCCTGCAGGCGGCGTGTCCAGTCGCCGACGAGGTAACGGTCCAGGTCCAGCGTGGTGGCCGCAAGGTCGAAGGTCCAGGCCGGTGACTTGAAATCCTGCAGCTGCACACGGCCGCTGAGCTGGTTGTCGTCCACACTGGCCTTGAGGTCCAGTGTCACTTCCTGTGGGGTCAGCGCGGCCTGCAGCTTGCCACTGGCCGTGGCCTGCAGGCGCGCGGCCAGCAGAGGATGGCTGGCGTTCCAGCTGCTGTTGAGGTTTTCGAGTTGCAGCTGGCGCTTCTCAGGCTCGTAGAGCAGGGGGCTGTCGCCGCGCCCTTGCAGCTGGCTGCTCGCGTTCTTGAACTCCAGGCTGGCCTGCACGTCGGCGCTGCGCCAGGCCTTGGGGCCGGCCTCCAGCGCCGCGGTCTGCAGCGTGGTGGCCAGCAGGGTCTGCTCGCGTTGCGCGCTGCCTTCGAGCTGGAGGGCGTTGATCTGCCACAGGCCCTGCGCCAGCTGCGCGCGTGCCGTGCTGAGTTTGCCTTCGAGCTGGTCTGCGCCCAGCTTGCCGCGCGCCGTGGCGCTGAAGGGCTCCAGCAGCAGCTTGTGCTGGGCCGGCCAGGCGCTGAACTTGCCGCGCCAGTCCAGCGCCAGGTCCTTGGCGCCCAGGGCCTCGCCCTGGGCATGGCCTTCCATCTGCGAGAGTTCATAGCGCTGGCTGGCGTGGTCGTAGAGCAGCTGCGCGTTCAGGCGCACTTGCAGGTCGGCCTGGGGCTGTGCCGATTGCAGGCGCCCGCTGGCCTGCACCTGGCCGGCCGTGGCGTCGGCCAGGCGGCCGGTTTCCAGCTTGAGTTCGCGCAGGGAAAAGGCCTGGCCCGAGGCCTCGTCGTGAAAGTGCAGCGTGGCATCGAGCACGCGCACCTTCTCCAAGGCGAACTGCAGCTCGCCCATCCAGTCGGCCGGCTCCAGCAGGTCGTCGAAATTGGTGCTGCCGTCGGGGTGGCGCAGCAGCCGCGCCTGCAGGCCGTCGAGCACGACGCGCTCCACCTGCACCTGCTTGCGCAGCAGGGGCCACCAGGCCACATAAAGCCGCGTGTTCTCGACCGATGCGAACTGGCCGTCGCCGCGGCGCTCGCTCAGGCTGAGCTTGCCGGTCTCCAGACCGAGCTGGGGGAACCAGGTGATGTGGATGTCCCCTTCGAGCACCAGGTCGCGTTGTTTGTGCGTCTTGACGTAGTCGACGATCTGCGTCTTGAAGTCATTGGCATCGAGCAGGTAGAAGCCCAGGCTGATGATGCCGCCGAGGAGCGTCAGCACCAGCAGCAGGCTGCCCAGGGCGTGGCGCCAGTACTCCTTGGCATAGCCTTCGGCAAAAGGCGGCTTGAAGGGCAGCACATAACCCAGGCCCGTGCCGACCACGCCGTACCAGCCCAGGAAGGCGAGCTTGAGCGAACCCGGCTGCTCGGGGGCGGGTGCCGGCGGGGCTTTCTTGCTGGGCTTGCTCATGGGGGACGGGGCGTGGGGGCGGGAGGATCATTCTTGATGAAGCCGCTCTGGCCGTCTGTAAGTTGTGGTAACCAGTACCAGGGGGCCCCGCCCCGGAGGCGCTCAGGCGAGCAGGCGCAGCAGCAGGCCCAGTGCGGCCGGCAGGGCCTGCACGAAGAGGATCTTGCGGCTGGCGGTGGCCGCGCCGTAGAGGCCGGCCACCAGCACGCAGAGCAGGAAGAAGACCTGGATGTGCGTGCCCGCCGCGCCCAGGCTCAGGCCCCAGAGCAGGCCCGCGGCCAGGAAGCCGTTGTACAGGCCCTGGTTGGCGGCCAGCACCTTGGAGGCCTGGGCCCTCTCCAGCGTCTGGCCGAAGGCCTTCAGGCCGGCCGGCTTGTCCCAGAGGAACATTTCCAGCACGAGGAAATAGATGTGCAGCAGGGCGACAAGGACGATGACGATGGAGGCGAGGAGGGCCATGGCGTTCCTTCGGTTGAGGTGCGCCAGTATGCGGCGACACACCGGGCGCTGACAAGCGATGGAAGGAGCGCCCGGGGGCTGGGCGCGCCTGTTTTCAGCGGTCCGGCCAGGCCATCCAGAGGATGGACAGGCCCGAGACCCCCATCACCGCCTCCATGAGCTGCAGGAAACGGTGCTCGGGCAGGTGCAGCACCAGGCGCTTGGACAGCGTGGAGCCTGCAAACACAAAGACACCGATGACCAGGCCCTGGGCGATGGCGCGCGCGTCGATCACGCCGAGTTGGTGAAAGGTCGCGCCCTTGGCCAGGAAGACGGTCAGGGAGCTGGCGGCCTCGGTGCCGATGTAGGCGCCCTTGAGCAGGCCGTAGGAGAGGAAGAAGGGCGTGTTGATGGCGCCGGTGGAGGCCACGATGCCCGTGAGGTAGCCGATGACCGCGCCCACCAGAGCCATGTGCCACAGGCGCAGCTTGAACTGCTGGCGGCGCAGCCAGCGCCGCGCGGGGATCATGAGCAGCAGGAAGCTGCCCAGGATGAGTTCGATCAGGCGCGGGTTGAACTGCACCAGGGTGTTGGCGCCCAGCACCACGGCGGGCACGGCGGTGGCGCTGTAGACGCCGCAGACGCGCCAGTCGATGCTGCGCCACCACAGGCCCACGCGCGCCAGATTGGCCACGATGGCCACCAGGGCGATCACGGGCACGGCCTGCATGGGGCCGTAGAAATGCACCAGCGGCGGCATCAGCAGGATGGTGGTGCCGAAGCCGATCACGCCGCCCAGCACGCCGGCGCCCAGGCCCACGGCGCAGACCAGCAGCATGGGAAGAAATTCATTCATGTGTGGCGCACCGTGCCCTCGATCACGAAACGCTTCACGACCGGCGTGGCGTCACCGATGTGGAAGGCGCGCGCCCGTTCACGCAGCGCAACGTCGTCGGCGGTCATGCGCTCGAAACGGCGCAGGTGATCGGTCCAGGATTCGTCGACGATGTGCTCGACGTAGACCCCCGGCTGGCTCAGATCGCGCAGCAGCTCCCAGTGGAGCGCGCCGCGGCGCAGGCGGCTGTGCCGGTTGTCCTCCAGCACGGCCTTGAACGCTTCGGCCTGCGCCGGATCGATGCGGTACTCGATCGTGACCAGGATATGGCCGGAGGGCGGGGGTGTACTGAGAACCGGCTGGGTGTACTCGCTTGCCGGTGTCAGGTCTTGCTCCTCGTGGTGGCCCGCCCAGTAGCGGTGGGCCAGGAACAGGGTCAGCATGGCGGATATGGCCGCCACCAGGAGGCTGGTCTGCACGCTGCTCCAGGTGGCCACCTGGCCCCAGACGGCGGCGCCGATGGCGCCGGAGCCCATGAGCGCCATCTGGTACAGGGACATGCCCCGGGCGCGCACCCAGTTGGGCAGCGCCATCTGCGCCGACACACTCAGGGAATTGGCCACCGTGATCCAGGCCACGCCGCCCAGGAACATGGTGGGGACTGCCACGTAGACGTTGGGCGCAAAGGCCATCACGGCCATGGACGCGGCCTGCAGTGTGGTGCCGAAGGCCACGCGCTGGTCCAGGTTCATGGCCTGGCGCAGACGCGGCAGGAAGAGCACGGCGAGCACGGCGCCCAGGCCCATGGCGGCCAGCAGCAGGGTGAAGGTGCCCGCGCCGCCGTCGGGCAGGCCGCGCGCCACCAGCGGCAGCAGGGCCAGCACGGCGGTGCAGTGGCTGTAGAACAGGGCGATGCGCAGCAGCACGACACGCAGGCGCGCCGAGTGCGTGACAAACTGCAGGCCCACGCGCATGGCGCTGAAGAAGCGCTCGCGGCCCAGCGGGTTGGGCATGTGCTCGCGGCGCCAGCGCATGATGATGAAACCGGCGATCACGGAAAGCGCGGCATTGAGCAGGAAGACGTAGAGCGTGCCGGCGCTGGCGATCAGCGCGCCGGCCACCAGCGGCCCGATGATGCGCGAGCCGTTCATGGCCGCGCCATTGAGGGCCAGGGCCGCCGGCAGCTGCGTGCGCGGCACCAGCTCGGGCACGATGGCGGCGAAGACCGGCCAGCGCATGGCCAGGCCGATGCCATTGGCAAAGGTCAGCAGCAACAACAGGGTCGGCGACATCCAGCCCGCCAGGATGGTCACGCACATCAGCAGGGCCACGCCGGCCACCCAGAACTGGGTCAGGATGAAATAGCGCCGACGGTCCAGGATGTCGGCCATGGCGCCGCTGGGCAGGCCCATCAGGAACACGGGCAGGGTCGCGGCGGTCTGCACCAGGGCCACCCAGATGGGGGTCGTGGTCAGCGAGGTCATCATCCACGCGGCCGCGACATCGTTCATCCACATGCAGACGTTGGCCACCAGCCAGGTGCCCCAGAGCATGCGGAACACCGGCAGGCGCAGCGGGGCCAGCGCCGACGGCGGTGGTGTGCTGCCGGGCGCAGCCGCCTCGGCGGGGTGACGGGGGCGGAAGAGGGATCGCATGGGCCGCATTCTCCTGCAAGCGGCTCAGGCCGCCGCCGCGCCGTGCGCGCGAATGCAGGTCAGGCCCAGGGCCGGCGCCTCGCCCGCGAAGGGCGCAAGAGTCAAGTCCGGGTCGCCCAGGGTCCATTGCACCGTGTGCAGCGTGCCACTCTCCAGCGCCACCACGCCCTTGAGGCGCAGCAGCCCGTGGCCGCGCAGGTCATTAAAGCGGGCTTGCAGGGCCGTGACCGAAAGGGGCGCGGGCAGCGCGATGAAGGCCGCTGTTGCGGCGTGGTGATGCGCGTGCGCGGCTGGCGTGGACACGGTTGCCGCGCGGCCGTCGCCCAGCAGCAGGGCCAGCAGCTGCGGCCAGGACAGCGAGGCTCGGGCCGACGGCGCCACGCGTGCGCGCGGGTTCAGGCCTTGCACCTCGGCCTGCAAAGTCTCGGGCGGAGCCTGGTCGGTCTTGGTGAGGATGACCGCGTCGGCCGCCTCGATCTGCGCACGCGCCTCGGCCTGGGCCGCGAGCAGGGCCGCACCGGCCGGGGCGCTGGCGCAGGCCAGCACGGCCGCCAGTTGGTAACGCTCGCGCAGGAAAGGCGTGGTGTCGAAGGCCGCGATGATGGGGCGCGGATCGGCCAGGCCCGTGGTCTCGATCACCACGCTGGAAAACGCGGGGCGCCGGCGCTGCAGGCGGTCCCACCAGAGTTCGGTGAGCGCCTCTTCCAGGCCGGGCAGGCCGCTGCAGCAGATGCAGCTGTTGGACAGCAGGCGGGTGCTGTCCACCGCGCTGGCCAGCTGGCGGTCGTCAAAGCCCACCTCGCCGATCTCGTTGACCACCAGGGCCGCGTCGGCCAGCGCCGGATCGCGCAGCCACTGTTGCAGCAGCGTGGTCTTGCCGCTGCCCAGGTAGCCGGTGAGCAGCCAGACGGGGATGCGGCGTGGGCTCATGGGCGCGACGGCTGATGGCCCAGGCGCGCCGAGATGGCCTGGCCGGCCTGCGCCACCAGCGTGGCAAATTTGCGCAGGCTGGTCTTGGAGACGCGCTGCGCCGGCCCGGCCAGGCCCACGGCGGCCACCACCGCGCCACTGGCATCGAAGATGGGGGCCGCCACACCGCGCATGCCGTCCTCGGATTCCTCGTCGTCCAGGGCGTAGCCGCTCTGGCGCACCTGGGCCAGCAGCTGGGTGAGCTGCGCCTTGTCGGTCAAGGTGCGTACAGTGCGAGGCTGCAGCTTGACGCGCAGCACATGCGCCACCACCAGCGGCGCGCTGTAGGCCAGCAGGGCCCGGCCCTCGCTGGTGCAGTAGGCCGGCATGCGCACGCCCAGGTAGGAGCGCGTGCGGATGGCGTGCGGGCTGTCGAGATTGCGCAGGTAGAGGATTTCGGTGTCGTGCAGCACCGCCAGGTGCACGGTCTCGCCGCTCTGGTCGCGCAGCGCGTGCAGATGCGGCACCGCCAGCTCGGACACGTCCATGCGCCGGCGCACCTGCGCACCCAGGGAGAACAGCAGCAGGCCCAGGCGGTAGCGCCCGTCGACCGGGTTCTGCTCCAGAAACCCCTCGGCCACCAGGGTGCTGGCCAGCCGGTGCGCCGTGCTCTTGGCCACGCCCAGGCGCCTGGCCAGCACCGTGATGCCCAACTCCGGCTCCTCCACCGTGAAGGTCTTGAGCAGGCGCAGCGCGCCACCCACCGAGGACAGGCGGCGCGTGGGCGAGGCGGCGGCCGGGGTGTTCAACGGTCGGGCTCGATCGTCATGTGGATGGGGTTCGCCACGCCCTCGCCCAGCAGGGAGCGCAGGGCCAGATCGGTCTGCGCCAGCCCGAAGCTGTGGGTGCTCATGGCCGTGACGTTGTGGCGGTTGCCCGAGATCAGCTGCAGCGCCAGCTCCACCGACTCGTAGGAATGCCCGCGCATGCCCTTGACGGTGAGGAAGTTGGCGATGATGCGGTCGCTGTCGAAGGCCGGGATCTTCTGCCGTTTCTGCCCGCCCAGGATCACGCGGCCGCGCTTGCGCGCCAGCTCGATGGCGCTCACCACTGACGCCGGTCCGCCGGCCGCGCAGTCGATCACCAGATCGGCCATGCGCCCGCCGGTGAGATCGGCCACGGTCTCCAGCAGATCCTGCGCCTCGATGTCGATGCTGTGGTGCGCGCCCAGCTCGCGGGCCAGCGCCAGACGCTGGCGGTCGGTCTCGCTGCCCAGGCCGGTGATGATGATCTGCTCGGCCCCCGCTTCACGCGCAGCCACCACGCAGGCCAGGCCCTGCTGGCCGGGCCCCTGGATCAGCACCGTCTGCCCCGGTCCGGCGCCGCCTTGCAGATAAGTCCACTCGATGCCGTTGGACAGGGGCAGGGCCAGGGCCGCATGGCGCGCCGACACGCCCTTGGGCACATGGTGGAAGACGGTGTTGAGATGCAGATGCTGCTGCTGCGCAAAGCCGCCCCACAGACCGGGCGCGACCGATAGCGCGGTGGCGCCGTAGCGGATGCCGCCCAGACGCCAGTCGGTGGCGTTGCACAGGCGGAATTCGCCCGAGCGGCAGTACTCGCAATGGCCGCAGGGAAGGTACTCCTCCAGGGCGACCAGATCGCCTTCCTTGACGTTCCAGTGGCGTGCGGCCAGCGCGCCGATCTGCTCGACATGGCCCACGGTCTCGTGGCCCAGGATCAGCGGGCCGCGCGCGGTGGGCAGGTTCTGGTAATAGCCCCAGTCGCTGCCGCAGACACCGGTGCAGACCACGCGCAGCAGGCCGCTGGCCGCATCCGGCGCGGGCAGGGCCAGCTCACGGATCTCGGTGACGCCGGCGGCGACAGCGACCGCCGCCTTCATGCGGTGCTCCCGCTGTGCCTGGGCGCGTTGTGCTTCATACCGAGGCGTGCGGCGTGTTGGGCGCGGCCCGCAGCGCGTCCTTGGCGGCCTCGTGGAAGGCCTGACCCTCGGGCAGCACGATGGCGGCCGAGCGGATTTTCTGCACATGCGGCTCGGTGCCCGGCGGGGGCGTACCCTTCTCGGCCAGGGCAGTGGCGGCGGCCATCAGCCGGCGGCGCGCCTGCACGATGCCACGGTCGGTGCCGGTGAGGTGCTCGCGCGTGCGGTCGGCGATCGGCCCCATGCTCTCCTGCAGCGAGGCGTCCTGGATGGCGATGCCCTCGACCCCGCTGTAGAGCTCGCCACGGCGCTGCTTCTCGCGGTCCATCAGGTAATCGTTGCGCTGGTTGGCCAGCGGGATGTAGCTGCCGGGCTCGTACTTGCAGTGGATGCCGTGGCCGGCCTGCATGGCCTGGCGCTCGGCCTCGGTCAGCGGGCGCGTGGCGTGGTAATCGAAGCTCCAGGCCCAGCAGGTCTCGTCGTCGATCGGCACCCAGAAATGGCCGTGCACCGGATGGTCACCGCGCGGCGCGATCATGGTGAAGGAGGGCATGATCCAGGGCGTGATGCGCCAGTAGAGCTGGCCGGCCTCGGCCTTGCGGCGCACGCCGATGAGCAGGCCGCCTTCGGTGTCCACCACCTCGAACTGCGGCTTGAGGTCCTTCATGTTGTACTCGTTGCCCTTGGCGCCCTTGAACAGGGGATCGTTGCTGAGACCGCCGCGGTGCAGGAAGGACACGTGGCTGGAGTCGATGCCACCTTCCAGCGCCTGCAGCCAGTTGCATTCCTGCAGGCGCTTGGACGTGAAGCTGTGGCTGAGGGGCACCGTGGCGAATTCCCATTCGGGCGGCGGTGGCTGCAGTTCGGGCGGACCCATGTAGATCCAGATCACGCCGCCGCGCTCGATCAGCGGATAGGACTTGAGCTTGATCTTCTCGCAGTAGCGGCTGCCCTCGGGCTCGGAGGGGACCTCGGTGCAGTTGCCGTGGATGTCGTACTTCCAGCCGTGGTAGGGGCAGCGCAGGCCGTTCTCCTCGTTGCGGCCGAACCAGAGCGAGACGCCGCGGTGCGCGCAGAATTCGTCCATCACGCCGAGCCGGCCCTGGGTGTCGCGGATGGCGATGAGCCGCTCACCCAGCAGCTTCAGGCGCACCGGCGGGCAGTCGGGCGCGGGCAGCTCCTCTGACAACAGCGCCGGCTGCCAGTAGCGCCGAAAGAGGTTGCCCATGGGGGTGCCGGCGTTGGTGCGGGTGACCAGCTCGTTTTGTTCTTTGTTCAGCATCGCGCTCTCCTGTTCCGCATAGAGGAATGGTTTTCCTTTTGAAGGAACGAAGATAGCATGAGCCCGAATGCTTCGGCAACCTAAAAAAAGCGACCCTAGGAGACTTTCATGACCCGCACCCTCTGGACCCTGGCCGCCCTGCTCGGCCTCTCAAGCAGCGCCCTGGCGCAGGCCCCGGCGGCCACCGACTGGCCCGCCAAGCCGGTGCGCATCGTCGTGCCCTACGCCCCGGGCGGCTCGTCCGACACGCTGGGGCGCATGATCGCGCAGCAGCTGCAGAACAACCTGAAGCAGACCTTCGTGGTGGAGAACCGGGCCGGCGGCGGTGGCACCCTCGGTTCGGCCCAGGTCGCCAAGATGGCGCCTGACGGCTACAACCTGGTGGTCTCGGGCATCGGCTCGCACGTCATCGCGCCGGTGGAGATCAAGGCCTTCAACCCCATGAGCGACTTCACCCATGTGGCGCTGCTGGGCGGCCCGCCGCTGGTGCTGGTGGTGCACCCTTCCGTGCCGGCCAACACGGTGCCGGAGTTCATCGCCTACGCCAGGCAGCTCAAGGACGGGCTGAGCTGGGGCTCGCCCGGCCAGGGCACGCACGGCCACCTGATCGGCGAGCTGCTGGCCAAGCAGGCCCAGTACCCCCAGACCCACATCAGCTACAAGGGCGCAGGGCCGGCTGTCACCGATCTGGTGAGCGGGCAGATCCAGGCCGCCGTGATGACCTATTCCTCGGCCAACGCCTTCGTCAAGGCCGGGCGCCTCAAGGCGCTGGCGACCACGGCCTCCAAACGCCTGGCGGATATTCCGAACGTGCCGACCTTCGCCGAGCTCGGCTACCCCGGCCTGACTTCCATCACCTGGTTCGCCCTTTCGGGCCCGCCCGGCATGCCGCCGGCGCTGGTGGCGCGCATCAACGAAGAGGTGCGCCGTGGCCTGCAGGCCGAGGCGGCGCAGAAGCAGCTGGCTTTCGAGAGCATGGAAACGCAGGACTGGGATGCCGCCACCTTCACGCGTTATGTGGCCGGCGAGATCGAGCGCTGGACGCCGCTGGCGCAGTCCATCAAGAAGCCCTGAGCCCCGCGCTGTCATGGCCAAACTCCAGCTCTCGGTCGCCATGGGCGACTACGACCGCACCCGTGCGCTCTACGACGGCCGCGTTCAGATTGACGGGGTCGACCCGGTCTACATGCAGCTCAACCCGGAGGAAATGTTTTTCCGGGCCATGCGCAGCCGCGACTTTGATATTGCCGAGCTGTCCTTCTCTAGCTATCTGGTGAGGCACGCGCAGGGCGACTGCCCTTACATCGCGGTGCCGGTGTTCCTCTCGCGCGCCTTTCGCCACACCTCCATCTATGTCCGCCGCGACCGCATCCAGCGCCCGGCCGATCTCAAGGGCCGGCGCGTGGGCCTGCCCGAGTACCAGCTCACGGCCAATGTGTGGGCGCGCGCCATCCTGCAGGACGACTACGGCGTGCGGCCCGAGGACATCACCTGGGTGCGCGGCGGCATCGATACGCCGGGGCGGCCCGAGAAGATTGCGCTGCAGCTGCCGCCGGGCGTGAAGGTGGAGGCCGCGCCCGAAGGCACCACCATCTCCGAGCTGCTGGACCGTGGCGAGATCGACGGCTTCATCGGCCCGCGCCCGCCCAACCGCGTGGCCCTGCGCAACCCCAATATCGGCTGGCTGTTCGACGATCCTACGGCCGAGGCCAAGGACTACTACCGGCGCACCCAGGTGTTTCCCATCATGCATGTGGTGGGCATCCGCAAGGAACTGGCGCAGGCCCATCCCTGGCTGCCGGCAGCGGTGGTGAAGGCCTTCACGGCGTCGAAGGCGCAGGCGCTGGAATTACTGTCGGACACCTCGGCCACCAAGGTGACCCTGCCTTTTGTGGAAGAACAACTGAAGGCGGCACGCGCATCCCTGGGCGAGGACTACTGGTCTTACGGCGTGCAGGCGGCGCGCAAGACGCTGGAGGCCTTTGTGCGGCATCACCACGCGCAGGGCCTGTCCAGGCGCCTGATGGCGGTGGAGGAGCTGTTCCACCCCGCCACCTACGAGACCTACTCGATCTAGGGCCTGTACACCTTCATTTCTCAAGTGCGAACAGGCCCTATTGAGGCTTTCATAAATCATGACAAGCACCTCACATCCGCTCGCCCTGAGCCTGTCGAAGGGCTTCGACAGGCTCAGCCTGAACGGCAGGTGTCATGAATAAAGAAAACATC
>JAGWTL010000378.1 GCA_028869035.1 Burkholderiales bacterium
TGCCCATGGCCGCTCATCCCCCTCAAACGCCCCCACTCGGCGTTGCAAATGCGCGCCGTAGTCCGAACTACGGCTGTGCTTTGCGCCTTGATTGGGAGCGTTTGTGTGGTCTGCTCGACCACGGTCAATCCACTCTCAGCCTCTGAGGTTTCGGTGACGACTGGTTCCGGTTACGCGCTCGAACTGCTGGGCATTGCCTGCACTTTCGCTGCTTCCGGCGGCGGGCCGTCCTACACGGCCGTGGCAGACAGCACATTGCGCGTGGCGGCGGGCGAGTTTGTTTCCGTTGTCGGTCCCACGGGTTGCGGCAAGTCCACCCTGCTCAACGTGGGCGCTGGTTTGCTCGCGCCCAGCGCAGGGGAGGTGCGTGTGTTCGGTGAGCCGCTGCGGGGACTGAACCGCCGCGCGGGCTACATGTTCCAGACCGAAGCCCTGCTGCCCTGGCGCAGCGCACTGGACAATGTGATGCTGGGCCTGCAGTACCGTGGCGTGCCGGAGGCCGACGCCCGCGCGAAGGCGCAGGACTGGCTGGCGCGTGTGGGCCTGGCCGGTTTCGGCGACCGTTACCCGCACCAGCTTTCGGGCGGCATGCGCAAGCGCACCGCGCTGGCCCAGACCCTGGTGCTGGACCCGGACATCATTCTCATGGACGAGCCTTTCAGCGCGCTGGACATCCAGACGCGCCAGCTCATGGAAGACGAGGTGCTGGAACTCTGGAGCGCGAAGAAGAAGGCGGTGCTGTTCATCACGCACGACCTGGACGAGGCCATCGCCATGAGCGACCGTGTCGTGGTGCTCTCGGCCGGCCCGGCGACGCGGCCGATCGGCGAATTCAGCATCGACCTGCCGCGCCCGCGCAATGTGGCCGAGGTGCGGGCGACACCGCGTTTCATCGAGCTGCATACGCAGATCTGGGACGTGCTGCGCGAGGAGGTGCTCAAGGGCTACCAGCAGCAACTGAGGAAGGTGGCATGAGCCGCCGGGCCGCTCCCAAGGCGAATAGCTCCGCAGCCTGCAATGCGGAGGTGTACCCATGACGCTCTGGCAACGCTTCAAGCCCCGCACCGGCAATCTGCGCCTGTGGCAGATCGGCGTGTTGCTGGTCTTCCTGGGCCTGTGGCAGCTGGCTTCGCGCGACGTGCAATTGGCTTTTTTTCTGGGTGAACCCATCAAGGTGGCCGGGCGGGTCTGGTCCTGGTTCCTGCCCTGGGCGGTGACGCCCAATGCCTTGTTTCCCGATGGTCTGAGCGGCAACGCCGACATCTACCGCCACCTGGGCACCACGCTGCTGGAGACCTTTCTGGCCTTCGGCATCGGCACCGTGCTGGGCCTCGTTTGCGGCCTCTGGCTGGCGCTTTCGCCCCTGGCCAGCGCCATCATGGACCCCTATATCAAGGCCGCCAACGCCATGCCGCGCGTGATCCTGGCGCCCATCTTCGCCATGTGGTTCGGCCTGGGGATCTGGAGCAAGGTGGCGCTGGCCGTGACCCTGGTGTTTTTCATCGTCTTTTTCAACGTCTACCAGGGCGTGCGCGAGGTCAGCCCCGTGGTGCTGTCCAACGCCCGCATGCTGGGCGCCAACCAGCGGCAATTGCTGCGCACCGTCTACCTGCCCAGCGCCACGGCCTGGGTCTTCTCCAGCCTGCACACCTCGGTGGGCCTGGCCTTCGTGGGGGCGGTGGTGGGCGAGTACCTGGGTTCGGCGCGCGGCGTGGGGTACCTGATCCTGCAGGCCGAGGGGACCTTCGACGTCAACACGGTGTTTGCCGGCATCGTGGTGCTGACCACGTTTGCGCTGCTGCTAGACGGCCTGGTCGGGCGCATCGAGCGCCACCTCATGAAGTGGCAGCCGCGCCAGGGCGAAACGGAAAAACTCTAGCGGGGGCTCAGCGGTTGGCGACGCGGGTCGGCGCGCGTTTGGCCGCCGGCCGCACGGGCGCGGCCTGCTGCGAGCGCACCGGCACCCAGCGGTGGATCACGATGTCCTGGCCGGGCCTGAAGCTGGCCGAGGTGCCCACATGGTTCCACTCGGCCACCTTGGCCGCTGCCAGGCCGTAACGGCGCGCCACCGTGGCCACCGAGTCCTTCTTGCCGGCCTTGAGCACGATGCGGCGCAGGACGGTCTCCGGCACCAGTGTGAGCTGGCCGTTGTCGGCAATGCGCACGGTCACGTCGCGCTCCTGGCTGGCCGGTCGCGGCACCAGCAGGGTGGAGCCGGCGCGGATGATCATGTGCGTCGGGATGTTGTTGATGTAGCGCAGGTCGTTCTCGCTCATCTTCAGCCGCTTGGCCGCATCGGCCGTCTTCATGGTGCTCGGGGCGATCCAGACCGTCCAGCTGGAGAGGCGGTCCCCTGCGTAGGCGTCCAGGTTGCGCTGGAAGATGGTGGCGTTGTCCCAGGGCAGCAGGATCTGCTGCGAGCCGCCGGCCAGGATGACCGGGCGGTGCAGCGAGGGGTTGAGCGCCTTGAAATCTTCCAGCGGAATCTCGGCCAGTTTGGCGGCAAGGGCTACG
>JAGWTL010000379.1 GCA_028869035.1 Burkholderiales bacterium
GCCTGGCCGATGATGGCGCAGGGCACGCCGTTGATCTCGCGGATCACGTAGGGCTTGAAGACCGGGTCGCCGAAGTCGTTGGTCTTGACGTTCTGGGCGACGAAGTCGAGCTGGCCCTTGAAGTCCTTCTCGACGATCTCCTTGACGCGCTCCATGCCGTAGGTGAACTCCCAGTGGCCGGTCATCACGTCCACGCCCAGCAGCTTGCAGGCGTCGACCATGTCCTGCGCGTCGGTCCACAGGCTGGTGGCCGAGCCCTGCCAGGTGTCGCCGCCGTCGAGCAGCAGCGCGCCGGGGCGGCTGGCCTTCATGCGCTTGACCAGGGTGGCCAGGTGCGCGAAACCACCCACCTTGCCGTAGCGCTTGGCGGCCTTCTCGAAATCGAGGTAGGTCAGGGCGTGCGCCTCGGCCGTGCCGGGGCGCACCTTGGCCACCTTGAGCAGGTGTTCGCCCACCAGGTGCGGCAGGTTGCCCTTCATGCTGCCGATGCCCAGGTTCACGTTGGGCTCGCGGAAATGGATGGGCTTGAGCTGCGCATGGCAATCGGTCATGTGCAGGAAGGACACCTGGCCGAACTTCGGGATGTCGTACAGGCCCTGGGCCGCGGTGGCTGCATCGGCTTCGGCATAAGCGCCCAGACCCATGCCGGCCATGGTGCCGGCGCCCAGCACCTGCATGAATTCACGTTTGGAAAGATTCATATTTCTGCATCCACTGATGTAGTTGAAGTAAAAAAGGCCCGGGACGACCCGGGCCGATGGTAGACGTTTACTGGTTGACGGGCGACTTGGGGTCAAGCAGCAGGGCCATGATGTGCTTGACCTGCTGTTCGTTCAGCACGCCCGCGTGGCCCGCGCGCGGCATTTGAGAACAGGCGCTGTACGCCTTGGCATTCCAGATCTTGCCCCAGGTGTACTGGATGATGGCGGCGGACTCGGGTGCGTACAGATTGCTCACACCGCGCATCTTGCCGTAGTTGTACAGGCTCGGGCCGAGCGTGCCGTAGGAGATCTCGGTCTTGCTGATCTGGTGGCAGTTGTAGCAGTTGCCGCCGTTCTCGCTGCCGGCTGGATCGCTCCAGGTCTTGCCACGGCCGCTCTGGGCGATCTTTTCGCCTTCCTTCCAGTCGCCGATGTACTGGCCACCTGCAGGCCATTGGATGGATGCGAAATTGGCGGCTTCGATGGACTTGGCCACTTTCTCATCCAGCGGCTTGCCCGCCACATCTGCGGCGCTGCACGCGCTGTTGGCCTCGTCCTGCACCAGGCGGTCCACCTTGGCCTGACCCTGGTCGCGGAAGGAGGACTGGGCGATCCGGGTCGTCAGTTGATCCAGTTCAGCGCTATCGGGCATGCTGGAGCAACCGGCCACCAGCGCGGCGGCCAGGGCCGCGGCACAGACTATGTACAGAGTTTGTTTCTTCATGGTATCGGTCTCCTCTTAACGCTTGAGAGCTGGGGCGATGGACTCGCCACCCTTGCCGTTGACACCCATGTACACACCCAGGGCGATCGTGGCTTCGCTGCCATAACCCGGGTAAGGGAAACGCTGCTGGCGGTAGCAGTCGTTCAGGCGACGCTGCATGCCCCACAGTTCACCGGAGGAAACGCGGTAGGCGGGCCAGGCGCCGAAGCCGGCGCCCGCACCCGGGTTCTTGGTCAGGTTGGGCAGATCCTGCAGGCGGATACGTTTGCCGTCTTCACCGTGACAGGTGGCGCAGGCAAAGTCATGGCTGCCACCGCGCATGAAAAACAGGCGCTTGCCCACTTCATACATGGTCTTTTCCTGCACGTGATCCTGCGGCAGCTGGAATTTCATGCCGCGCGATTCGGAGGAGATCCAGGCCACCAGGCTTTCGATATGGGCCTGCTCCCCCTTGCCAAAGGGCGTCTTGGCAATCTCGGCTGCATTGAAGCCCTGCAGGGTCTCCATGCAGGTCAGCAGGCGCGACTCCAGGTCCTGCACCTTGTTGGTATCGGCAAAGTAGCGCGGCAGTTCGACGAAAGCACCCTTGACCACACCCGGACCCTTGCCCAGATCGCACTTCTCCAACGACATGCTCTTGGGGCCGCGCTTTTGCTTCCAGAGGTCTTCCCCCTTGGCCTCGAACAGCTCGGCAGGATTGCCGTCAGCCAGCAAGGCACGGTATTCGGCTATGCCGTCGGCCGCGGATTTCTGCGCCAGCGCAGCACCGCTGATCATGAGGGCGCCTAGCGCCAGGGTCCAACGTTTCATGTCTGTCACCTCGTCGGTTGTTGTAAAAGCAAAAAATGGAGAAGGGCAAGCGCGCCTTCTCCATCCGTGTTTGCGTCGTGCCGGGTCAGGAGACCGTGGCTTCGTCGGTGCGGCTGTCGCCCTTGTTGTCCTTCCAGCTCACGCTGACCTTGTCACCGGCCTTGGCGCCCTTGACAACGAACTGCATGAACGGGTTCTTGGACACGGCCGGGCCCCACTCGGCGGTCATCACGACCTTGCCATTGAGGGAGGCGCTCACTTCATTGATGAACCAGGCCG
>JAGWTL010000053.1 GCA_028869035.1 Burkholderiales bacterium
GTCCTTGGCGGCCTTGAGCTCGGCCTCGGTCGGCCCATCCGCGACGAAACGGCGCAGCACCTCGCGCGCCACCTGCACGGCCTGGGCCGCCTGGTCGGGGCGGGTCTGCAGGCCGATGGTGAAGGCGCCGGCGTGCAGGCCGGGGGCGAAGTAGCTGTAGACGCTGTAGCTTAAGGCCCGTTTCTCACGCACCTCTTCCGTCAGGCGCGAGACGAAACCGCCGCCCCCCAGGATGTAGTTGCCCACGGTCAGCGTGAAGAAGTCCGGGTCGTCCCGCTTGAAGCCGGGCTGGCCGATCAGCACATGGGCCTGGGCCGATTCGAAGGGGATGTGTTTTTCCACGGCGGCGCCCAGCGCCTGCACCTCGGCCACGGGGGGCAGGGGCTCGCAAGCACCGGCAGGCAGACGCGCGAGCAACTGCGTGACCAGCGCATCGGCCTGCGCGCGCGTGACGGCGCCCACGATGCTCACCTTCGCCCGGCAGGGTTTCAGATACTGCGCATGCCAGGCCTGCATGTCGGCCACGCCGATGCGCGCCAGGGTCTGTTCGTTGGCATCAAAGCCGTAGGGATGGCTGCCGAACACGGCCTGGTTGAAGGTGCGGGCAGCGATGGTGGCCGGGCGGGTGTTGGCTTCGCGCAGGGCGGCCACCAGGCGTTCGCGTTCACGCGTCCACACCGCCTCCGGCCAGGCCGGCTCGGCCAGCTGGCGTGCGGCCAGGGCCACGGCGCGGGCCAGCAGATCGGGGTAGGTGAGCGAGCGCAGGGAGAAGCTCAGGCGGTCGCCGCTGTCACCACCACCGAAGGAGGCGCCCAGATCGGCCCAGGCTTCGCCCAGAGCGTTTTCGTCCAGGGCCACATCACCGCCCACCGCGCGGACACCCTTGCTCATCATGCCCACGCTGGCGCTGGCCAGGCCAGCCTGCGCGACCGGGTCGCGCCGGCCCCCGGCGTCGAAGTCGATGCGCACGTCCACCATGGGCACGGTGGGGCTCTCCACCAGCCAGACGCCGGCGCCGCTGGCCTGGGTCCAGTGCTGGATGGGGATGCCGGCCTGGGCCAGGCTGAGGAACGCGAGCGCACAGGCCCCGACCGCGGCGCGGGACAGTAGCCGCACAACTCCGTTCGCGTTGAGCGTGTCGAAACGCTGTAGCCATGCGGGCAAGGACTTCGACAGGCTCAGTCCGAACGGAGCAACGCGATCATCAGTCGCGTCAGCTATATTTTTGATAGCAATCATCTTGGCTTCCATGGCGACGGCTCAATGACGGCTGCCGGCGGCGGGCTGGCGGCGCGGACGGTTGGGGTCGGGCGGCTGCGGCAGCAGGTGCGCCACCGTCAACTGGTCGTCACCGAAATAACGTGCGGCCACGGACTGCACCTGGGCGGCCGTGACGGCGCGCAGGCGCGCCAGCAGCTGGTCGTTGGTGTCCAGCGGCAGACCCAGCACCCAGTAGGTGCCGATCTCGCGGGCCTGGTTGAAGAGCGAGTCGCGTTTGTAGACCTCGCCGGCGATCCACTGTGTTTTCACGCGTTCGAGCTCGGCGGCGCTGACGCCCTCGCGGGCCACGCGCGCCACCTGCTCGCGCAGCGCGGCTTCCACCTGCGCCGCGGTCTTGCCCGGGGCGGGCACACCGTCGAGCACAAACATCTGCGGGCCGCGGCCCATCAGGCCGTGGCTGGCGCCCGCGCTGTCGGCCACGCGGTCGGCGCCCTGGGTCAGCGCACGCTCCAGGCGCGCGCCGCTGTAGCCGTCGAGCACGGCGGCCAGCACGGTGAGCGCCAGCGCATCGTCGTTGGCCGGGTCGGCCTGGGTCAAGGAACGCAGGCCCGGCACCTTGAAGGCCAGGCTCACATAGGCCTGATCGGCCGGCGCCTTGACTTCGACACGGCGCAAGCCGGTCTGCAGCGGTTCGATGCGCGGCTTGCGCACAGGCACCGCACGCGGCGCGATACGGCCGTAATATTTATCGGCCAGGCGCTTGACCTGCGCGGCGTCCACGTCGCCCACGACGACCACCACGGCGTTGGCCGGCACGTACCACTTGCGGTAGAAGGCACGCGCGTCGTCGGGGGTCATGCTGTCGAGGTCGCTCATCCAGCCGACGATGGGGCGGTGGTAGGGTGAGGCCATATAGGCCGTGGCGTTGAGCGTCTCGTACAGCAGGGAGCGCGGGTTGTCTTCGGTGCGCATGCGGCGCTCTTCCTTGACGACCTCGATCTCTTTCCTGAACTCGGCGTCGGGCCAGCGGTTGCCCGCAAAGCGGTCGGCCTCCAGCTTCATGACGTCTTCCAGACGGGTGGCCGGGATCTGCTGGAAATAACCGGTGTAATCCGTGCTGGTGAAGGCGTTCTCACGCCCGCCCAGCGCCGCCACACGGCGCGAGAACTCGCCGGCCTTGAGCGTGGCCGTGCCCTTGAACAGCATGTGCTCCAGCACGTGGGCCACGCCGCTGGTGCCGTCCACCTCGTCCATGGAGCCCACACGCACCCAGACCATGTGCACGGCCGTGGGGGCGCGCCGGTCGGGCTGCACGATCAGCGTCATGCCGTTTTTGAGGGTGTATTGCTGGGCGCGGGATTGGCTGTAAACCGGGGCGGCCAGGACCGCCAGAGTGAGCCAAAGAAGGGGGAGTAGGCGTTTCATAGAATGCTCTGATTCTAAGAACGCCCCATATGTTCAGTTTTTTCAAGAAAAAAGTCCCTGCTGAGATGATTCCCGGCCCCGCGGAGCCGGCGCGCCAGGGCTGGCTGGGCAAGCTGCGCGCGGGTCTGCGCAAGACCGGCGCCGGCATCAGCACCGTTTTCACAGGCACGCAGATCGACGACGCGCTCTACGAGCAGCTCGAGGAGGCCCTGCTGATGGCCGACGCCGGCGTGGCGGCCGCGCAGTTCCTGCTGGACGACCTCAAGCGCCGTGTGAAAGAGAGCAAGACCACCGAACCGGCGGCCGTCAAGGGCCTGCTGATCAACGCGCTGGCCGATCTGCTGGCGCCGCTGGAAAAGCCCCTGGCCATCGGCGCGCACCAGCCGACGGTGATCATGGTGGCCGGCGTCAACGGCGCGGGCAAGACCACCTCAATCGGCAAGCTCACCCATCACCTCTCCAGCAACGGCGCCAGCGTGCTGCTGGCCGCGGCCGACACCTTCCGCGCCGCGGCGCGCGAGCAGCTCATGGTCTGGG
Source organism: Burkholderiales bacterium (assembly GCA_028869035.1). Taxonomy (GTDB): domain Bacteria; phylum Pseudomonadota; class Gammaproteobacteria; order Burkholderiales; family Burkholderiaceae_C; genus Hylemonella. The sequence goes on from JAGWTL010000053.1 coordinate 3,184, forward strand.
CCGAACGCAACACCGTGGAGATCGTGCACCAGGCCGGCGGCGACCCGGCCTCGGTCTGCTTCGACGCGGTCAGCGCCGGCAAGGCCCGCGGCAAGGACGTGGTGCTGGTGGACACGGCCGGGCGCCTGCCCACGCAGTTGCACCTGATGGAAGAGCTGCGCAAGATCAAGCGCGTGGTGCAGAAAGCCGATGCCAGCTCGCCGCACGAGATGCTGCTGGTGATCGACGGCAACACCGGCCAGAACGCGCTGGCCCAGGTGCGCGCCTTCGACGAGGCCCTGGGCCTGACCGGCCTGATCGTCACCAAGCTCGACGGCACGGCCAAGGGCGGCGTGCTGGCGGCGATTGCGCGTGAGCGACCCATCCCGGTGTATTTCATCGGCGTCGGTGAAAAACTCGACGAACTGGAAACCTTCAGCGCGCGCGAGTTCGCGCAGGCCCTGCTGGACTAGGGCGCGCAAGCCGGCGGCCCCTGCAACCAGGAAGCGACATCGTGAAGCCCGCCACACCCGATCAGCGCGAACAGGAAATCGCCGCGAGCACGCTCTCCTGGCAGCCCACGCGGGCTTTCCTGCGTTACGCGATCCTGACCATCCTGGTGGGCTCCGCCTGTTATGTGGCGGCGGTCTTCGGCTTCACGCCCGAGCATCTGGAGCGCACCTACGGGCCCATCGCGATGTCCCTCCTCGCCCTGATCGCCGCCTGGCTGCTGCGCCGGGGCCATGTGCATGGGGCCATCGTCTTGCTGATCTCCGGCATCTGGCTGATCGTGCTCGGCGTGGCCATCATGCGCGGCGGCATCAAGGCGCCCATCTACTACGTCCATCCCCTGCTGATCTTCCTGCTGGGCTGGCTGGTCAGCGCGCGTGCCGCAGCGATCACGACGGCCCTGACCGTGATCGCCACCATCGCCCTGGTCGCGGCCGATCTGGCCGGCTGGCTGCCCGTGGTGGCTCCGGCTCCACCGCTGCTGCACGGCATCGTGCAGGTCTTCATCTGCATCCAGGCCGCTGCCATGGTGATCTACCTGGTGCGCGCCTACCGCAAGCAACTGGATGCCGTACAGCACTCCCATGCCGTGCTCAAACAGTCCGAGCTGAAATTCGCAACGGCCTTTACTTCCAGCCCGGTGGCCGCCTCGCTCGTCACGGCTCAGGAAGGCCGGATTCTCGCCGTCAACGACAACTTCCAGCGCGATTTCGGCTGGAGCCGCGCCGAGACGGAAGGACTTACGGCGCTGGATGTCGGGCTCTGGGTCGTTCCACAGCAGCGCCGCCAGTGGGTCGAGATGCTGGGCAGGCAGGGCCGGACCCTGAACTTCGAAACCCTCTGGCGCCACCGCAACGGTGAGTTGCGCAATGTCAGCATTGCCGGTGAACGCATCGAACTTGACGGCCGGCCCTGCATCCTGGCCTACACCACCGACATCACCGAACGCAAGGCCGCCGAGGAGCAGATCCAGCGCCTGGCCTTTTTCGATTCGCTGACCAACCTGCCCAACCGTCGCCTGCTGATGGACCGGCTCGACCAGGCCATCGCCGCCTGCACGCGCCACCAGCGTCTGGGTGCGCTGCTGTTCATCGACCTGGACAATTTCAAGACCCTCAACGACACCTACGGCCACGACAAGGGCGACCTGCTGCTCAAACAGGTGGCCATGCGCCTGGTCGACTGCGTACGCGACGACGACACCGTGGCGCGGCTGGGCGGTGACGAGTTTGTGGTCATGCTGGAAGACCTGAGCCACAATGCCATGGAGGCCGCCACGCAAGCCGAGACGGTGGGCCGCAAGGTCATGGCCACGCTCAACGAGAGCTACGAGATCCAGCCACTGAGCTTCCAGAGCACCCCGAGCATGGGCATCACGCTGTTCGGCGCCGAGCACGAGAATCTGGAGGAGCCGATCAAGCGCGCCGACCTCGCCATGTACCAGGCCAAGTCGGCCGGCCGCAACACGATCCGCTTCTACGACCCCCGCATGCAGGCCATGGTGGCCGCGCGCTCGGCGCTGGAACGCGACCTGCGCCTGGCCCTGCAGCTGGACCAGTTCGTGCTGCACTACCAGCCCCAGGTGCAGCGCGGCGGCCTGGTCACCGGGGTCGAGGTGCTGCTGCGCTGGCAGCAGCCCGAGCGCGGCCTGGTGCTGCCGGGCGAGTTCATCCCGCTGGCGGAGGAGACCGGCCTCATCGTCCCGCTGGGCGAGCGCATCCTAAAGATGGCCTGCGAACAGCTGGCCCGCTGGGCCGGCAAACCAGGCATGGCCCACCTCACGCTCTCGCTCAACGTCAGCCCGCGCCAGTTCCAGCAGGACAACTTCGCACAGCAGGTCATGGACGTGCTGGCGCGCACCGGCGCGCCGGTGCAGCGCCTCAAGTTCGAGATCACGGAGAGTCTGCTGATCGCCAACGTGGACGATGTGATTGGAAAGATGACAGCGCTCAAGGCACAGGGTGTCGGCTTCTCGCTCGACGACTTCGGCACCGGCTACTCCTCGCTGTCCTACCTCAAGCGCCTGCCGCTGGACCAGCTCAAGATCGACCAGGGTTTCGTGCGCGACATCCTGGTCGATCCCAACGATGCGGCCATCGCGCGCATGGTCATCGTGCTGGCTGAAAGCCTGGGCCTGGAAGTCATGGCCGAGGGCGTGGAAACGATAGAACAGCAGCAGGCCCTGAACGCCCAGGGCTGCCATGCCTACCAGGGTTATCTGTACAGCCGGCCGCTGCCGCTGCAGGACTTCGAGCAGCTGGCGCAGCGACCGGGCTGGCCGGTCATCACCCCTGCGCAGTGGGTCCTTGACGCACCACCAGGCGCCCCGGTGCCTCGCCAGTGATCTCGCCGATCTCGGCCGCGGCCTCGAAGCCGTGGCGGCGGAAGACGGCCAGCACCTGCGCCACGCTCTCGGGCGCGCAGCTCACCAGCAGGCCGCCGCTGGTCTGCGGGTCGCTCAGCAGGGCCTGGTCCACGGCCGCAAACCCCGGGGGCAGCGTGACCGATGCGCCGTAACCGGCCCAGTTGCGGCCCGAGGCGCCGGTGACAAGACCCTGGGCCGCCAGCTCGCGCACACCGGCCAGCAGGGGCACCTTGTTCCATTCGATCTGCACAGTGCAGTTGGCGCCGCGCGCCAGCTCCAGGCCGTGGCCGGCCAGGCCGAAACCCGTCACGTCGGTCAGCGCGTGCACGCCGGCCAATTCGGCCAGCTCGGGGCCCGGCGTGTTGAGCTTGGTGGTGGCGGCGATCATCTGCGCATAACCGGCCGCGTCCAGCTTCTCTTTCTTGAGCGCGGCCGAGAGCACGCCCACGCCCAGCGGCTTGCCCAGAATGAGCCTGTCGCCCACGCGTGCATCGGCATTGCGCTTGACACGCTTGGGATGCACCAGGCCCAGGACCACCAGACCGTAGATGGGCTCCACCGAGTCGATGGTGTGGCCGCCGGCGATGGGAATACCCGCGGCCTTGCACACGTCCTGCCCGCCGGCCAGGATGCGGCCGATGGTGTCGGTGGACAGCACATTGATGGGCATGCCCACCAGGGCCAGGGCCATGATGGGCTTGCCGCCCATGGCGTAGACGTCGGAGATGGCGTTGGTCGCGGCGATGCGGCCGAAGTCGTAGGCATCGTCGACGATGGGCATGAAAAAATCGGTGGTGGCGATCAGGGCCTGCTCGTCGTTGAGCTGGTAGACGGCCGCGTCGTCGGCGGTCTCGATGCCCACCAGCAGCTCGGGCGGCATGGGCAGGCCGCTGCTGCCCTTGAGGATGTCGGAGAGCACACCGGGCGCGATCTTGCAGCCGCAGCCGCCGCCGTGCGAAAGCGAGGTGAGGCGGGGTTCGGCGGGGAAGGTGTTGGCGTTCATATCAGGTCCTGGAGCAGTGCGAGCAGGGACTCGCGTTCGGCGGCCGGCGCGAACAGGGGCGCGCGGAGCTGGCATTGTGCCCGCAAGGCGGAAACCCTGCCGGCCGCATCCCTGCACAGTCTCAGCAGCGCCGCCAGCGCCGCCGCGTCGCCCACCGGGAAGTAGCCGCCGTAGTCCCCACCCAGCATGCCCACATTGCCGGGGATGCGTGAGGCCAGCACCGGCGTGCCACTGCAGACAGCCTCCATCAGCACGTGGGCCCCGCCTTCCATGCGGCTGGCATGGACCAGCAGGTGGGCGCGCTGGATGCGCCGCCGTGTGGCCTCGTGCGCCAGGCCACCGAGCCAGCGGTAGTTCGGGCAGGCCGCCATCGTGGCGCGCGCCTGCTCGCCCAGGACCGGGTCCAGCGCCTCGCCGATGTGGTCGAGGTGAATGTCATGCCGCTCGCGCAGCAGGCGCGCGGCCTCGAACAGGGTCTGCGGCGACTTCTCCTCGCGCAGATGGCCCACCATCACGGCACGCAGATGATGGCCCGTTTTGTCCAGCGCGCGGCGCGTGGAACTGGACTGGAAGATCACGCGGGTCCTGGCCCAGTACTCGGCCGGCAGGCCCTGCGGCCCCTGTTCCTGCAGCACGACCAGCCGCTGCGCCAGGGCCAGCGAGCGCCGGGCGGACGCGTCCCCGTGGATATCGCGGTAGAGATCGGTGCCGGTCAGCACCACGGCCAGGCCACGACCAGGATGAAGCTGGGCCCAGGCGGCGATGGACGCCGCGCTGCGGCGCGCGTGCAGGGCCAGCATGGCCACCGCTTCAGGCTGCTCACCCGCCCGCCAGGCCTTGACGATCTGCGTGCGGAACTGCCCGGCCAGCAGGCGCGACCAGCGCCAGGCCGTCTGCCAGTTGCCATTGTTGGCATCGGCCAGCGCCGGGCTGACGATGAGCACGAGCGGCCGGGACATGGGGATCACGCGCTCTGGGCCTGCGCCCAGACCATGGCGAACCAGCCGCGTTCGTCGGTCCAGGCCTGGACCTGCGCGAAACCGGCCGCCGCCAGCAGGGCCTGGAAATCGCCCAGGCGGTATTTGTAGGAGTTCTCCGTATGGATGCGCTCGCCGCGCGCGAAACGGCGCTCGCCACCGGGCCAGCGCACGGTGAGCTCGCGCCGGGCCTGCAGGTGCATCTCCATGCGCGAGTCCGCCTCGTTGAAGCAGGCCTGGTGCGACCAGTCCTGCACGGCAAAGTCGCTGCCCAGCAGGCGGTTCAGGTGCAGCAGCACATTGAGGTTGAAGGCCGCCGTCACGCCCAGCGCGTCGTCATAGGCCGGCACCAGCACCTCCAGGGGTTTGAGCAGGTCCACCCCGATCAGCAGGCCCCCGCCCTGCGCGGCCGCGCGCACCTGGCGCAGGAAAGTCAGCGCCTGCTCCGGCGTGAAATTGCCGATGCTCGAGCCCGGGTAGAACAGCAGGCGCGGACCCGGCCCCACCTCGGGCGGCAGGTCCAGTTGCGCCGAGAAGTCCAGCCCCACCCCCAGCATGTCCAGGTCCGGGAAGCGGCGCTGCAGGGACAGCAGGGCGTGGCGCAGGTGATCGGCCGAGATGTCCACCGCCACATAACGCGCCGGCTGCAGCAGGCCGAAAAGACCCGCCGCCTTCTCGCAATTGCCCGCGCCCAGGTCCACCAGGGTGGCGCCACGCGGCACGCTGGCGGCGATGGCCGGGCCGTGGACGGCCAGCAGGGCCGCTTCGGTGCGCGTGGGGTAGTACTCGGGCAGCTCGGTGATGGCGTCGAACAGGCGCGAGCCCAGCGGATCGTAGAAATACTTGGGGGCGATGCGCGCGGGCCCGGCCTGCAGGCCCGCGACCAGCTCCAGCCGCAAGGCCGCAGGTTCTGCGCGGTGACACTGGACAAAACGGGGCTGGGGCAGTTCGGTGCTTGGCATGCGGCCAATATAGCAGCGCCCCCTCAGCAAGCGCTTTGGGCACGACCCGGGGCGCGACGCCCCGGCATTGTGGTTTTTACGGCTGGCGCAGCCAGACACCTTGGCGCACAATGCCCGGTCATTGTGTTTACATTAACGACAAAAGTGTAAACAATTAACAAACCAGGAGACACTCTTCATGCAACGACGCACCCTGCTGGGCGCAAGCCCCCTGCTGCTGGCCCCCACCCTGCTGCACGCGCAAAGCTATCCCAACAAGCCCATCCGCTACATCGTGCCCGTGGCCGCCGGCGGCGGCAGTGACATGGTGGGCCGCACCGTGACCGAACGCTGGGGCAAGGCGCTGGGCCAGACTTTCGTGGTCGACAACCAGGGCGGCGGCGGCGGTGTCATCGCCAGCCAGAACACGGCCAAGGCCGCACCCGACGGCTATACGCTGATGCAGGGCTACGTGGCCACCCACGGCACCAGCCCGGCCACGCGCAAGCTGCCCTACGACCCCATCAAGGATTTCACGCCCATCGGCATGATCGGCGGCACGCCCAATGTGCTGGTGGTCAATGCCGCCATCCCCGCCAGGGACGTCAAGGAGTTCGTGGCCTACCTGCGCGCCAACATGGGCAAGGTCAGCTACGGTTCGGCCGGCGCGGGTTCGCTCACCCACCTGACCATGGAACTGTTCAAGCAGCAGATCAACTCCTTCATGGTGCACATCCCCTACCGCGGCATCGCCCCGGCTTTCACCGACCTGATCGGCGGCCAGACCCAGGCCATGTTCCCGGGGCTGGCGGCTGCGCTGCCGCACATCCGCTCGGGCCGCGTGCGCGCCCTCGCCGTGACCGGCGCGCAGCGCCATCCGCAGCTCAAGGACACGCCGACGCTGGACGAGCTGGGCTACAAGGGTTTCGACGCCATGCAGTGGTATGGCGTGGTGGGTCCGGCCGGCATGCCGGCGCCCGTCGTCAAGCAGCTCAACGACAGCCTCAACAGCGTGCTCAAGGCGCCGGACATGCGTGACAAGCTTTCGGTCGAAGCCATCGAGCCCATGCCCATGAGCGCCGAAGCCTTCGCCAAGTTCATGCGCGAGGACATCGCGCGCTGGACCAAGCTGGCCAAGGACCGCGGCATCCAGCTCGACAGCTAGAAAAGCATTGCTGCTCCCCCGTTCGGGCTGAGCCGCCTGTCCTGAGCAAAGTCGAAGGGGTCGAAGCCCTTTGCAGGTGCTTGCCTGGCAGGCGCCTGTGTTTCGACAAGCCTGTCCTGAGCTGAGTCGAAGGGCTCAACGCGAACGGATTTATCCTCTATCGTCTTCTAGACCTCATACACCAAAGAGCTTTTCCCATGGCCCGCAATACCCAGGTCACCGCCGACCACAACGCTCCCGCCGTCACCCAAACCCTGGCCCGTTTTGTGGCCGGCCATCCCGCGCGCGGCTGGAGCGACGCGGTGGACCACGAAGCGCACCGCACCTTCATGAACTGGCTGGGTTGCGCCGTCGGCGCCGCGCAGCACGAGTCGGCCCATGCCGCGCTCGGGGCCGTGAACATGCTGCAACCCGCGCCGCAGGCCAGCGTGCTGGGCCGCACCGACAAGGTGGACATGGCCAGCGCAGCCCTGGTCAACGGCATCACCTCGCACACCTTCGACTTCGACGACACCCACCTCAAGACCATCATCCACCCGGCCGGCCCCGTGGCCTCGGCAGTCCTGGCGCTCGCGGAACACAGGGGCCTGAGCGGCCGCGCCGTGATCGACGCGCTGGTGCTGGGCATCGACGTCTCCTGCCGCGTGGGCAACACCATGTACCCCGAGCACTACGACCGCGGCTGGCACATCACCGGCTCCACCGGCATGCTGGGCGCGGCCGCCGGTTGCGCGCGCCTGCTGGGTCTGGACGAAAAACAGACCGCCATGGCCCTGGGCATCGCCGCCTCGCAGCCCGTGGGCATGCGCGAGCAGTTCGGCACCATGACCAAGCCCTTCCACCCGGGCGGTGCGGCGCGCGCCGGCCTGATGTCGGCGCTGCTGGCCAGCCAGGGTTTCACGGCCAGCCCCAAGGCGCTGGAAGCGCCGCGCGGCATGATCCAGACCGTCTCCACCAAGTACGCCTGGAACGAGATCACGGACGAACTCGGCCAGCGCTTCGAGATCTCCTTCAACAGCTACAAGCCCTTTGCCTGCGGCATCGTGATCCACCCCAGCATCGACGCCTGCTCGCAACTGCGCGCGCAAGGCGTGAAGGCAGACGATGTGGAGCGCATCGAGCTCAAGGTGCACTCGCTGGTGCTCGAGCTCACGGGCAAGAAGGAACCGGCCGACGGCCTGCAAGGCAAGTTCAGCGTGTACCACGGCTGCGCCTGCGGCCTGATCTTCGGCAAGGCCGGTGAAGACCAGTACGCCGACGACATCGTGAACCGCCCCGACATGGTGGCGCTGCGCCGCAAGGTGGTGGCCACGGTCGACGACAGCATCGACGAGGCCAGCGCCGACGTGACCGCCGTGCTGAAAGACGGCCGCCGCGTGCATGTGTTCGTGAAGCACGCGATCGGATCGCTGGAAAACCCCATGACCGACGCCATGCTGGAAGGCAAGTTCCGCGACCTGTCCGAGCCGGTGATCGGCCAGGGCAAGACCAGCGAACTGATCGCCGCCTGCTGGAAGCTGGACAGCCTGAGCGATGTGCGTCAGCTCACGGCGCTGGCACGGCCCTGAAGCAGACCCCCGTCCGCGCTGCCACGCTGCTGCTCAACAGCATCGGGCAGCGACGGCGGGGACGGCACTTGTCCGTCCCTTCTGCGAGGACACGGAGGCTGTCTCGTGGATCTGCAGGGGCACCTCCATGCCCCGGTTCGGCGCCAGGCGCAGGAATGCGCCCAGGGCCGTCAGCAGCAGGGCCGCGCTGACGATGATGGCCACCGGGTAATGCAGATTGCCCGCCAGCTCCAGCTGGCTGTACTTGATGACCATGATCAGGCCTTCCAGCGACAGCGCCACGCAGACCGTGCCGATGAAACGCGGCAGCGTGCGCCGGAGCATGACGATCACGTCGTGCCCCTCTTCTTCCCCGTACTCCTTGCTGATTACCATGGCCAGCTCGAACACCGCCATGGCGATGACACCGGCGTTGACGATCTTGATGACGATCTGCGTGATGTCTTCCCCATGCAGGAGCTGGCCGACCGCTGTCCCCAGAGTGGAGAGCAGGATGGTCGCGGAAATCGCCAGGAAGAGGAAGGTGAAGCCCTTGGCAAAAACCTTCTGGATCGTGACGGACAAGGCGTCGTTTTTCATGCTGCTTCCTAAGGTGGTTGAAGGCCCGCGCAAGCCGGGGCCATTCCGAGCGGAGATTCTGCGGTGATGGCGTGGCGCAGTGCCCGCGGGTGGCAGGCTGTCCAGGTGGGCTCCATGCCACCGCGCATCGAGAACAGGCCCGAAGACTAAACGCCTTCGGCCTAAGGTCCCGGCAAAAAAATACTTTGTTGCCAACGTTACGGCCGCGGGGCGCGCCGCTGCTCGCGCAGCATGTAGAGGTACAGCCCCTCCACCTTCTCGCGCGCCCAGGGCGTCTTGCGCAGGAACTTCAGGCTCGAC
>JAGWTL010000380.1 GCA_028869035.1 Burkholderiales bacterium
TGATGTTTTCTTTATTCATGACACCTGCCGTTCAGGCTGAGCCTGTCGAAGCCCTTCGACAGGCTCAGGGCGAGCGGATGTGAGGTGCTTGTCATGATTTATGAAAGCCTCAATAGTCGATGTACTTCAGGCCCAGCTTTTCCAGCGGTTCGCGGAACTTGTACATGTCCAGGCCCAGCACGCCGGACGCCAGCTTGGCGCGCTTCTCGCCTTCGAAGGACTCGCGCGCCGCGGCGGCGTCAGCCACCTTCTGCGCATCGGCGGCGTTGACGACGACCACACCGTCGTCATCGGCCACGATGGCGTCGCCCGGGTTGACGATCATGCCCGCGCAGACCACGGGAATGTTCACGGAACCCAGCGTGGCCTTGATGGTGCCCTTGGCGCTGATGGCGCGGCTCCAGACCGGGAAGTCCATGGACTTGAGTTCCGCAATATCGCGGCAGCCGCCATCGATGATCAGGCCGCGCGCGCCGCGCGCCTTGAAGCTGGTGGCCAGCAGGTCGCCGAAGAAGCCGTCGGTGTTGGGCGAAGAGAGGGCCGCGACGACGATGTCGCCCGGCTTGATCTGCTCGGCCACCACGTGCAGCATCCAGTTGTCACCCGGGTGCAGCAGCACGGTGACGGCGGGGCCGGAGATCCTGGCGCCGGCATAGATGGGGCGCATATACGTCTGCATCAGGCCGATGCGGCCCTGGGCCTCGTGCACGGTGGCCACACCGTACTTGCCCATCTTCTCGGTAGCGGCGGCATCGGCGCGCACGATGTTGCGCTTGACCAGCCCCAAGGGTGCGTTGACGCTCATGATGTTTCCTTTCTGTTTGTATCTATCCCCTCTCCCAGAGGGAGAGGGAGTGAATTCACTTGCCCTTGGCCTTCAGCTGGGCATCCAGGCGCGAGAACACACGACGTGCGTTGCCCTCAAAGATCTTGTAACGCTGAGCGTCATTGAGGTTGGGTGTGGCCTGCACATAACGCTTGGTGTCGTCGTAGTAGGCGCCGGTCTCGGGGTCGATGCCGCGCACAGCGCCGATCATTTCGGACGCGAACAGGATGTTCTCCACCGGGATCACACGGGTCAAGAGGTCGATGCCGGGCTGGTGGTAGACGCAGGTGTCGAAGTAGATGTTCTTCAGCAGATGCTCGGACAGCAGGGGCTTTTTCATCTCCTGCGCCAGGCCGCGGTAACGGCCCCAGTGGTAGGGCGCAGCGCCACCGCCGTGCGGGATGATGAACTTCAGCGTGGGGAAGTCCTTGAAGAGGTCGCCCTGGATCAGCTGCATCACCGCCGTGGTGTCGGCGTTGATGTAATGCGCGCCCGTGGTGTGGAAGCAGGCGTTGCAGCTGGTGGAGACGTGGATCATGGCCGGGATGTCGTACTCGACCATCTTTTCGTAGATGGGGTACCACTGCCTGTCGGTCAGCGGCGGGCTGGTCCAGTGGCCGCCGCTCGGATCGGGGTTCAGGTTGATGCCGACGTTGCCGTAGTGCTGGACGCACTTCTCCAGCTCGGGGATGCAGGTCCTGGGGTCGACGCCGGGCGACTGCGGCAGCATGGCGGCGGGCACGAAGTGCTCGGGGAAGAGCTGGCTCACGCGGTAGCAGAGCTCGTTGCAGATGGCGGCCCAGGTGGACGAGACATTGAAGTCGCCGATGTGGTGGGCCATGAAGCTGGCGCGCGGGCTGAAGATGGTGAGGTCGGAGCCGCGCTCCTTCATCAGCTTGAGCTGGTTGCTCTCGATGGCCTCGCGCAGCTCGTCGTCGCTGATCTTCAGGTCGCTGACCTTGGGCATGAGCGCCGGGTCCTTGATGCCGGCGATCTGCTGGTTGCGCCAGTTCTCCAGCGCCTTGGGGGCCGTGGTGAAATGGCCGTGGCAGTCGATGATCATGGGGTTCTTTTTCATTACAGTCTCCGGGAATTCAAATCGGGTTCAGGCCGGCTCCATGCCGTGGCGCCGCTTGATGTCGGCCGTCTCGGGCGCACTCATGGCCGCCAGCAAGGCGCGCACCGCCTCGGGCTGGCGGCTGGTCGTGCACACGCCGGCCGAGAAGGTGGTGATGATCTGGATGGCCGGCGGCAGCGGGCCCAGCACGGTGATGCCCTGCAGGTGCATGAGTTCGCTCAGCTGCTGGAAGCCCAGCTCCACCTCGCCCCGGGCCACCAGCGAGCCCACGGGCACGCCCGGCGGCGCGGTGACGATGCGGTCCTGGATCTGCTCCGCGATGCCCCAGCGCTCGAACAGCCTGGCCAGCGCCACGCCGCTGGGACCGGTGGAGTAGCTCAGGCTGCGCGCGCCCAGGACCGCTTGGCGGACCGCGTCCTCGCTGGCAATGTCAGGTCGCGGCGCCCCTTCGCGCACGGCCACGGCCACGCCGGAGCGCACCAGATCCACACGGCTGCCGGGCAGCACCTGGCCCGCGGCGATGAGCTTGTCGATGGCATCGGCCGCCAGAAACACGACATCGAAGGCCTCGCCGGCCTGCAC
>JAGWTL010000381.1 GCA_028869035.1 Burkholderiales bacterium
CAGCACGATCAGCACGAGGGAAGGCGGCACCAGCTGCGTGATGGTGCCCGAAGCGGCCAGCACGCCGGTGGCGTAGCGCATGTTGTAGCCGTAGCGGATCATCACCGGCAGCGAGATCAGCGCCATGGCGATCACCTGGCCGGCTACGGTGCCCGTGATGGCACCCAGGATGAAGCCCACGATGATGACCGAGTAACCCAGGCCGCCGCGCACCGGGCCGAAGAGCTGGCCCATGGAGTCCAGCATGTCTTCCGCCAGGCCGCACTTCTCCAGGATGGCGCCCATGAAGGTGAAGAAGGGGATGGCCAGCAGCAGGTCGTTGCTGAGGATGCCGAACATGTTGAGCGGCAGGTTGGCCATGAACTCGGCCGGGAACCAGCCCATCTCGATGGCGAAGAAGCCGCTGAACAGGCCCAGGGCCGCCAGCGAGAAGGCCACGGGGAAGCCGATCAGCATCACCAGCACCAGGCCGGCGAACATGATGGGCGCAAAGTTTTCCATCTGCATTTTTGATTCCTGAAGTCTTTGTGTGAGGGGCGGCAGATGGTGCTTATTGCACCGGCTTTTCGTAGTGGGTGTCCATCTCGATCAGGCCCATGAGGTAGGCCACGCGCTTGATGATCTCGCTCAGGCCCTGCAGGAACATCCAGCCGAAGCCCAGCGGCAGCAGCAGCATGGCGGGCCAGCGGATCAGGCCGCCGGCGTTCTGGGACATCTCGCCCGTCATGTACATTTTGACGAACAAGGGCCAGCTGAACCAGGTCAGCAGCGCCATGACCGGCAGCAGGAAGACGGTGAGGCCGAACAGGTCCACGAAGACCGGGCCGTGGTTCTTGAGCTTGCCGTAGAAGATGTCCACGCGCACGTGCTCGTTGAGCTTGAGCACGATGGGCGCGCCCAGCATCACGGTGGCGGCGAACAGGTACCACTGGATTTCAAGCCAGCCGTTGGAGCTGATGTCCAGGCCGTAGCGCACGAAGGCGTTGCCGGCGGAAATCAAGGCGGCGGCGAGGACTCCGACGGCGGCGATCTTGCCGAACTTGTCGCTGATCCAGTCGATGAACTGGCTGAATTTCAGAAGGGCATGCATGCTCTCTCCAAGAGGGGTGATCCGGTTTTGCCCGGTGGCCGGTCGCGCGGCGGGGCGCAGGCCGGCTCAAGCGAGCAAATCGGACGATTTTAACGGACTGCCGGCGCAATTCCAGGGGGTGTAAACGCCTAAGTAGTTCTGCCGACCTGCGCCTGTGGCAGTCAGGTCACCGTCAGGTCGACAGCGGACCCGGCCCGGGGAATAATGGGCCATGGCCTTCGAACTTCCCCTGCCTTCCTACTCGCGGCTGGATGCAGCCGATCTGCGCAGCGCCGGGCGTGATCTGCTGAGCCTGGCGCTGATGGACGCGCGCAACCACACTCTGTTCCTGATCGGGCAGTACGAGTCGGCCTTGCGCACCCAGGGCCTGCAGGTGCCCCTGCAGCCCGGGCTCAATCCCCCGCTGTGGGAGCTGGGCCATGTGGGCTGGTTTCAGGAGCGCTGGATCGGGCGCAACCTGCAGCGCCACCAGGGCCCGCGCGCCGACCCGCAGGCCGCGCCCCTGGCCTCGCTGCTGCCCCAGGCCGATTTCTGGTGGGATTCCAGCCGCATGCCGCACGACCGGCGCTGGGCCCTGGAGCTGCCCCCGCTGGCCGACATCAAGTCCTACCTGCTCACCACGCTGGAATCCACGCTGGAGCTGCTGGCCAAGACCCCGGACGAGGACGACGCGCTCTACTTCTACCGCCTGGCGCTTTTCCACGAGGACATGCACGGCGAGGCCTTCGTCTACATGGCCCAGACCCTGGGCCTGCGCCTGCAGCTGCCCCTGCCGGCGCCTGCGCTGGCGCGCGAGCCCCTGTGCCTGCCCGCGATGCGCTGGCGCCTGGGCCTGGACGCGGGCCAGGGTTACACCTTCGACAACGAGCGCCCGGCGCACGAGGTGGCCGTGCCCGGGTTCGAGATCGACGCCCAGCCCGTGAGCTGGACGCAGTACGTCGAATTCGTCGCCGACGGCGGCTACGACCGTCCCGAACTCTGGCTGCCGGCCGGCTGGGACTGGCTGCAGCAGCAGGTGCAGCGCGAGGGCCGGCGCGCCCCCCGCCATGTCGAGCAGATCGGCGTGGCGCGTCCGGGCGTGAAGGGTGGCGGCCAGGGCGGCGTGCTGCAGCGCTGGTTCGGCCAGACCGTGCGCCTGGGCGGCTGGTCGCCCGTGATGCACGTGAGCTGGTGGGAGGCCGACGCCTGGTGCCGTTGGGCCGGCCGGCGCCTGCCCACCGAGGTCGAGTGGGAAGTGGCGGCGCACCAGGGGGCCGCGCGCGGTTTCCGCTGGGGTGATGTGTGGGAATGGACCGCCGGCACCTTTTACGGTTACCCCGGTTTCAGCGCCGATCCCTACCGCGATTACTCCGAGCCCTGGTTCGGCACCCACAAGGTGC
>JAGWTL010000054.1 GCA_028869035.1 Burkholderiales bacterium
ATGTAGGGGGCTTGCATGGTCTCCTGCCTTGTTCTTTTGATCGGCTCAGGCACTCTAGCATCGCTCCCCATCCGCAAGATTGCGTACCCGCCATTCCGGACCCGGTTTCCGGCCCGTCTTGACATTTCGCACAATCGTGCTAAATTTGACATCATGAACCTGGACGCCAAGACCGCCAAGAGCGAACTGACCCGCGCCGCCATCGTCGGTGCCGGCATGGACCTGGCCGCGGCCGAGGGCCTGGAAGCCCTGACCTTGCAGGCCGTGGCCGACCGGGTGGGCCTGTCCAAGAGCGGGGTGTTCTCGCGCATCGGTTCGCGCGAAGCCCTGCAGAAGGCCGTGGTCGAGGAGTTCGGCCGCCGCTTCCTGGCCGACGTCTTCGTGCCCGCCATGCAGCAGCCCAAGGGGCTGCCGCGGCTGGACGAGATCGTGGCGCGCTGGCTGGCCCGCATGAGCCGGCCCGAGGCCCACAACAGCTGCATCTACGTGCCCGGCGCCTTCGAACTCGACGACCGCGATGGCGAGTTGCGTGACCTGCTGCTGCAGGAGGTCACGCGCTGGCGCGCCGCCTTGCGCCGCACCGTGCTGCAGGCGGTCGAAGCCGGCCAGCTGCTGGCCGACACCCACCCCGAGCAACTGGTCGGGGAGATCTACGCCCTGGCCATCGGCCTCCTGCACGACACGCGTTTCCTGCGCGACCCCGCAGCACCCGCCCGCGCCGCCGCCAGCTGGCAGCGCCTGCGACGAAGCTATCTGGCCTGAACGCCAGCGGCCGGCTGCCGGCTGCCGGCCCCCATGTCCCGCCTTTTTGTTTTTGTCCGCCCCAATTTCGCACGATTGTGCGAAGAAAGGAAATCACCATGTGGATCCTCTTTTCCGGCCTGGGCCTGTACCTGCTGGTGCGCGGTCTGATCGTCGCCCTCAAATCGCTGCGCAGCAACCCGCGCAGCAACCGCGACTGGATTTTTTTCTGAGGAACCCCGCCATGTCCACCAGCCCCCAGACCGCCGGCGCCAGCTACTACGGCAACAGCGCCCTCGTCCGCCTGGCCCGCCTGGGCCTGTCGCTCTCGCAGCAGCTCTGGCCCGGCCTGGCGGTGCGCGCGGCCCAGCACCTCTTCAGCACGCCGCTGCCGCCGCGCTGGCTGCGCCGGCCCCGCGCCTGGCCGGCGCACTGGCAGATCGAGCGCTGGCCCTTCGAGCGTGCCGGCCTCACGCTGTACCGGGACAGCACGGTGGCCGGTGATGCGCCCGCCGTGCTGCTGGTGCACGGCTGGGGCGGACACGCCGGCCAGATGCTGCCGCTGGTCGCCGCCCTCGCCGCTCAGGGCCTGCAGGCCCTCATCCTGGAAATGCCGGCGCACGGGCGCAGCGCCGGCAGCACCAGCAACCTGCCGCAGTTCGCGCGCGCCGTCGAGTACGCGGCCGCGCGGCTGCAGGCCAGCGGCCTGACACTGCATGCGGTGGTGGCCCATTCCCTGGGCGCCAACGCGGCGGCCCACGCCCTCAGCCGCGGCCTGGCCGTGCAGCGCCTGGTGATGCTGGCACCACCGGCTTCGCCGCACGCCTACACGCAGCTGTTTGCGCGCATGTTCGGGCTGAGCGAGCCCACCCGCAGCGCCATGCAGCGGCGCATCGAGGCGCGCGAAGGCATCCTGATGCCGCAGTTCGAGCCGTCGGCGGTCGGCCCGCGCATCCGCGTGCCCACCCTGGTGGTGCACGACCGCGGCGACCGCATCAACCGTTTTGCCGACGGCGAAGCTTACGCCCGGGCCATCCCCGGGGCGCAGCTGCAGGCCACGGAAGGGCTGGGACACATGAAGATACTCAAGGACCCGGCCGTGCTGGCCGGCGTGGCCGACTTCGTCGGCATCAGGCCGCGCTGAAGTTCTCGACCAGGTAACGGCCGAAACTCTCGGCGCTCACGGGCTTGCCGAATTGATAACCCTGCAGCAGGGTCACCCCCTGCGCGGCCAGCACGTCGGCGATGTCCTCGGTTTCCACGCCCTCGGCCACGGTCTGGAGGCCGAAGGCCGAGGCGATCTTGACCACGGCCTGGATCAGCTGGCTGCCCTGCTCGGTCTTGGCGCGGCGTACAAAGGAGATGTCGATCTTGATCTTGGAAGCCGGCATGTCGTGCAGCTGCGACAGCGAGGAAAAGCCGGTGCCGAAATCGTCGATGGCGATGCCGAAACCCGCCTCGGTCAGCTCGGCCAGGCGCTTCTCGGTGTGCTCGGCGTCCTCCATGGCCACGCTCTCGGTGATCTCCAGATCGACCACCGAAACGGGAATCGCCAGCCGGTCCAAGTCTTCCAGCAGGTCGGCGGTGAAGGTGGGCGTGAAAAGCTGGCGGCGCGAGACGTTGACCGAGATGCGCATGTCCAGCCCCTGCTGGCGCCAGTGGTGCAGGCTTTCGATGGCCTGTTTCCAGACCTGCTGTCCCATCTCGCGGATCAGGCCCAGGTTCTCGGCCATGGGCACGAAGGTGGCCGGCGAAACCCAGCCATAGGTTTCGTCCTGCCAGCGTGCCAGCGCCTCGCAACTCACCACGCGGCGCGTGCGCGCGTCCACGATGGGCTGGAACCAGGTCTGGATCTTGCCCTCGCGGATGGCCGTGGCCAGGCGGTTCTGGATGTACAGGGCCTTGCGGTCCTCCTCACGCTGCGCGATCTCGGAGAAAAAACGCACCGTGTTGCGGCCCTGCTGCTTGGCCGCGAACATGGCGCGATCTGCCTGCGATAGCAGGGTCTCGACCGTCTCGGCATCGGTCGGGAACAGGGCCACGCCCATGCTGAAAGTGGCATTGAAATCGGCCTCGCCCAGGCGGATCGGCTTCTGGCAGACCGCCGCCAGTTTGCCGATGGCTTCCTCGGCGTCGGTCTGGCTGCCCAGGTCGGTCAGCAGCACGACAAACTCGTCGCCCCCCCAGCGCGCCAGCGTGTCGCCGGCGCGCAGGCAGTGGCGCATGGCCCCGGACAAGGCCACCAGCAGCTCGTCGCCGGTCTTGTGGCCGAACTGGTCGTTGACGTGCTTGAAGTGGTCCAGGTCCAGAAAACCCAGGGCCACCATCAGGCCGTTGCGCTCGGCGCTGCGCACCGCCATCTTGCAGCGGTCCTCCAGCAGCACGCGGTTGGGCAGGCCGGTCAGCGCGTCGTGCAGCGCCATGTGGGTCACGTGTTTTTCAAGCTGGTAGCTCTGCGTGATGTCGCGCAGCACGCCGCGCACGCTGCCGCCACGGCGCGTGCCGCTGATGAAGCGGTACTCGATCCACAGCTCCTTGGCATCGGGGCGGCGCAGGCGCAGGCGCCCGCTCAGGCTGCTCTTCTCGCCTTCGGACAACTGCACGAACTGCTGCTGCAGGTTCTCCACGTCTTCCTGGTGGATGTGATCGAAGATGCGCGCGCCGGACTGCATCTCGATGCCGGCCAGACGCGCCCAGCCCGGACTGGCACGCAGGTAACGGCCATCGGCGGCCAGCTCGACCACGCCCTCCTCCAGCATGTCCAGGGTCTGCAGATGGCCGAAATGCTCTTCGTCGTGCTGCAGCACGCTTTGCATCAGTGTGCGGCTGGCCTCGGCCACCTCGGCGATTTCATCGGGGTAGGAGCGGGCCTGCTCCAGCGCCTGTTGCACCGAAGCGCTGAGTGCGTGCTCGCGCGCGAACAGGCTGGTCGCCTGCGAGAGGTGGGCGATGCGCACGGCCAGCCAGCTGGCCCAGCGCCCCAGCACCAGCCAGAGCACGGCAGCCAGCAAGGCCATGAGCGCAAAGCTGCCCAGCAGCACCAGCGCCGGGGACAGGACCTGCCGCACGTTCTGGCGCAACACCAGCCGCGGCGCGCTCTCGTCGTCCGCGATCATCGGCAGCAGGCGCTGCTCCTGCAACTGCTCTCCTTCGAGGATGGGGCCGCTGTAGTCGCCGGACAGTTGTCGACCATAGTCCTGCGAACCGCCGGAGCTGGCCAGCACCTGGCCCTTGTGCGCCAGAAAGAGATTGACGCCCGAGGCGCTGAGCTGGCGCAACACCCCGTGGTCCACCGGCTGCAGAAGCACCAGGCGGCCCGTGCCCTGGTCGCCCAGCCACAGCGGCACGCTCAGCACCGCGAACACGGCGCGATGGTCGGCGCTGTAGAACCAGCGCGGCTCCAGGCGCCCCAGGGTGAAGTGCCGGCTCAGCTCCACGCCCTCCTGTCCGTACCGGAAGACCGGCCGGCCGGCATCGCTGAGCACGACGCCCGAGGGAAAACGGTCGAGCTTGCCCTCGATCGCGGCGAAATAGGCGCGCAGACGCAGCCAGTTGGCGGCCGGCTCTCCCTGGGCGAACACCCGCATGAAATCGATCTGCGCCTTCACCTCGTCGGCATTGCGCAGCCAGTTGTCCTGCAGGGCCGTGTAACTGCGGCTCAGGTGTTCCAGCGCTTCATCGGCGGCGCGGCGCTGGGCCTGCTGGGCCAGCGCCTGGTAAGCCAGCAGGGCCAGCAAGCTGCCGCTGAGCGTGACCAGCAGGAAAACCAGGGCAAAACGCGCAACCAGCTGGCGCTGCAGGCTGTGCCACGCGACCTCCTTCCAGATCGAAGGATCGGCCCGTGTCGGCTCGAAAGTAGAGGGCGGCATGGTGGCAGGTGGCGTCGTCTACGGCTCAGGGCATGCGCCCGGCCCAGGTGCTGTTGATCATGTCGCGCACGCGAAAGGCCCGGCCTCGTGGCGTATCCTCGATGGTCCGCATGAAGCGGTCCACCGCATCGAGTTGCTCCTCGGAAAAGCGCCCGTCGCGCGAGTAGATGTTCTTGCGTGTCGTCAGCGCCTTGAGCAAGGCCACGCGTTCGGCCTCGGTGGCCGGCGCCAGCTGCTCGACGATCTCGCGCGCGGAGTGCTGCTCGATCCAGAGCAGCGTTCGGCGCAGCGCCTTCACCAGCTTGTCCACCAGCTCAGGACGGCGGGCGATCAGCTCCTCGCTGCAACCCACCACTCCGTTGGTAAACAGGCCGCCCAGGCGCCTGCGCGTGTCGGTCAGGCCGTGGTAATCCTCCAGCACAAAAGCCACACCCGCCTCCACCAGGCGGGTGGCAAAAGGCTCGTCGCTCATCATCGCGTCGATTGTGCCGCTGGCCAGCGCCGCATGCTGGTTCTCGTAGGTCAGGTTGACGGCCACGAAGTTCGTGCGTTCCGGGTCCACGCCCGCCTGGCGCAGGATGTACGCGGCCATGAGCTGCGAACCCGCCCGCCCGCCGATCACCAGGCCCTTCAGATCGGCCACGGTTTTCACGCGGCTGCGCAGGCGCTGGCTCACCACCAGGGTGTAGGCCGGCACCTGGGTGATGGGCATGACCGCCACCACGGGTTTGCCCGCCAGCCGCTGGGCCGCCATCCCCGGCATGTCGGCCGCGCCGAAGTCGGCGTTGCCGATCAGCATGTCGCGGTAAGCCCTGGGCCCGCCGCCCACGTAGTGGATATGGAACTTCAGGCCCTCGGCCTGGTCCGCGCCGATCCTGGCCGCCAGCGTGATGGGCAGCAGCGGCAGATGGCCCGGCCCGACCGCTGAAATCGTCACCGGCTCGGTCCTGGCAGCCTGGGCCCGCGCGCCCAGGCCCTGCGCAAGCAGCGGCCAGGCCAGGGCATGGCGGGCCGCCTGGACGAGCAGGACGCGGCGGCTTGCGGGTGTCACGGCATGCTCCCGGCCCAGCGGGCATCGACCAGGCTGCGCACGCTCAGGTCCTTGGCCACGGCATCGGGCTCGGTGGCGCGCAGGAAACGGTCCACCGGTTTGCCACTGAGCTTCTGCAGGGCCAGTGCCGGCAGACCGGCGGCGGCCGCAAAATCGCTGTTGCGCTCCAGCATGGCGCGTATGGCCTGTGGCCCGCCACCGGTGTAGCGGATGTCCAGCTGCAGACCCTCGGCCGGGTCGGCGCCGATCTTGCCGGCCGGGGGTGTCGGCAGGTGCAGCAGGTTGCCGGGGCCGGGCACGGAAATGGAGGCACGCAGCGGTGCTGTGGTGGCCGCCGGCTGCCCGCCGCGTACCAGAAACTGCCTGCGCTCATTCACGACAACACTCCGCCTGTGGATCCTGAGAACCAGATTACCCGAATTCAAGTGCCGCAGCGAGGGGGGCAACACCATGACCGGTGTTTCGTGAAAAAAGTCGCTCCGTCCTCTATGACGAACCGAAGATGCGCTCGCCCGCCACGCCCAGACGCTGCAGGATGGTCTGCCAGTGGCGCGGCTCCACCGGGGTGATGGACAGGCGGTTGCCCTTCTTGAGCACCAGCAACTCGGCCAGTTCGGCATCGGCCCGCAGCTCGGGCAGGGTCAGGTTGCGCGTCTTGCGCAGCACCTGCACGTCGACCAGCAGCCAGCGCGGCGCCTCGGGTTTGGAAGCCGCATCAAAGTAGGGCGAAGCGGGGTCGAACTGCGTGGGATCGGGGTAGGCCGTGGAGGCCACCTGCGCCAGGCCCACGATGCCCGGTTCGGCGCAGCTCGAGTGGTAGAACAGCACACCATCGCCCGCGCGCATGGCATCGCGCATGAAGTTGCGCGCCTGGTAGTTGCGCACCCCGGTCCAGGGCACGGTGGCGCGCGGCGCGGCCAGGGCGTCGTCCACCGAGACCTCGCCCGGTTCGGACTTCATGAGCCAGTAGTTCTGCATGAGCACGACCCGCTGCGCAGCCCCTATTGCGTACCGAAGATGCGGTCGCCCGCATCGCCCAGGCCGGGCAGGATGTAGCCGTGGTCGTTGAGCTCGCGGTCGATGGCGGCGGTGTAGACCGGCACGTCCGGGTGTTCCTTGTAGAAGGTGTTGATGCCCTCGGGGCAGGTCAGCAGGCAAAGGAACTTGATGGACTTCGGCTTGCACTGCTTGAGGCGCGCCACCGCCGCGGCGGCCGAGTTGCCCGTGGCCAGCATGGGATCGACCACCACCACGTCGCGCTCCTCCATCTGCTTGGGCATCTTGAAGTAGTACTCCACGGCCTGCAGGGTCTTGGGGTCGCGGTACAGGCCCACGTGGCCCACGCGCGCGCCGGGCACCACCGAGAGCACGCCGTCCAGGATGCCGTTGCCCGCGCGCAGGATGCTGGCGAACACCAGCTTCTTGCCGTCGATCACCCGGCCCGTCATGGTCTCCAGCGGCGTCTCGATCTGCACGTCCTGCAGCGGCATGTCGCGGCAGACCTCGTAGATCATCAGGCTGGCCAGTTCATTGAGCAGGCGGCGAAAGCTGCTGGTGCTGGCCTCCTTCTTGCGCATCAGGGTCAGCTTGTGCTGCACCAGGGGGTGGTCGATCAGGGTCACGTTGGCGCGGGCGGCGGGGTCGATCGGGATCATGGTCCAGTCATTCCTGCAAGAGATTGAAAAACAACGCGGATATTGCCGCATTTTGCGTCCGTCACCCCATACGCTGGGCGTTTTCGGGCAAATGGCCTAGCATCGCAGGCACCCCAACATCCAGGAGACGCATCGATGAGCCTCTTTCAATGGACCGAGAAAAGCGCCGGCGTGCTGCAGCAGGGCGGGGTGATCGCCCCCGACGAACGCCTGCCCTGGCCGCAAACGGCCGTGATGGGCGTGCAGCACGTGATCGCCATGTTCGGCGCCACCGTGCTGGCCCCCATCCTCATGGGTTTCGACCCCAACATCGCCATCCTCATGAGCGGCATCGGCACCCTGATCTTCTTTTTCATCACCGGCGGCAAGGTGCCCAGCTACCTGGGTTCGAGCTTCGCCTTCATCGGCGTGGTGATCGCCGCCACGGCCTATGCCGGCCAGGGCGCCAACGCCAACATCGGCCTGGCCCTGGGCGGCATCATCGCCTGCGGCGCGGTCTACACCCTGATCGGCGTCATCGTGCAGGCCATCGGCACCGGCTGGATCGAGCGCTTCATGCCCCCGGTGGTCACCGGCGCGGTGGTCGCGGTGATCGGCCTGAACCTGGCCGGCATCCCGGTCAAGAACATGGCCGCCGGCAACTTCGACGCCTGGATGCAGCTCGTCACCTTCGTTTGCGTGGGCCTGGTGGCTGTGCTCACCAAGGGCATGGTCCAGCGCCTGCTCATCCTCGTGGGCCTGATCGTCGCCAGCGTCATCTACGCTGTGCTCACCAACGGCCTGGGCCTGGGCAAGCCCATGGACCTGTCGGGGGTGCTGAACGCCGCCTGGTTCGGCTGGCCCAACTTCGCCGCGCCGGTGTTCGAAGCCAAGGCCATGCTGCTGATCGCCCCCGTGGCCATCATCCTGGTGGCCGAGAACCTGGGCCACATCAAGGCCGTCACCGCCATGACCGGCCGTAACCTGGATGCCTATATGGGCCGGGCCTTCATCGGCGACGGCGTGGCCACCATGGTCAGCGGCGGCGCCGGCGGCACGGGCGTGACCACCTACGCCGAAAACATCGGCGTCATGGCGGCGACCAAGATCTACTCCACCGCCATCTTTTTCGTGGCCGCGTTGATCGCCATCCTGCTGGGCTTCTCGCCCAAGTTCGGCGCCGTGATCCAGGCCATCCCCCTGCCCGTCATGGGCGGCGTCTCCATCGTGGTCTTCGGCCTCATCGCCGTGGCCGGCGCCAAGATCTGGGTCGACAACAAGGTGGACTTCAGCGACAACAAGAACCTCATCGTCGCCGCCGTCACCCTGGTGCTGGGCACGGGCGACTTCACGCTCAAGTTCGGCCAGTTCGCGCTGGGCGGCATCGGCACCGCCACCTTCGGCGCCATCCTGCTCTACGCGCTGCTCAACCGCAAGCGCTGAATCTCATTCAGAGCGTATTTATCCTTGCAATTCATGGGATGAGACTCCATGATTGCAAGGATATTTGAGCGGCACCGACACCCTCTTTTTGCTAGACGAGCTGCAGCACGGCCCGGCTGTTGCAGCCTTAATCGGCGCGCACCTCACCTTCATTTGCTAGACGTCGGAAGCAGTGCTATGCCACTTACACCCGAGCAGATTCTCAACCTTGACCTGAGCTATCCCGGGATCTCGTTCGGCTACGAGAGCTGGGCACTGGATAGCTACTTGAAGGTACTTGAAGAACAAATCGATCACGCGCGCGCCCAATATCGACTGCGCGCCGAGCGTCAACTGAGTCTCGACCGCAAGGGTCTTGAGCATCATGAGTACGGCTCCCGCCTGTCTGAAATCGATGAAGCCGCAGACTCTCAGATTCCACGATTCTTTCGCATTGGCGCTGTCGTTTCAGTCTGGGGGCTTTTCGAATCATCCCTTACGGACTTCGCCTTGTACGTTGGGCAACGCGAGAAGGTCGGCCTGTCCTTCAAGGACGTCCGTGCCGACAGCTTTCGAGTCCAGATTGAGAAATACTTTGAAAAAGTTGTTCGCATCTCTATACCGTGGTCAGTGGACGAACGTGAACGCCTGGGCCGACTACATGAGTTGCGCAATTTCTTAGCCCATCGCAACGGACGACTGATGGACCTGCCTCCCGAATCTGAGAAGAGAATCAAAGACTTGGTGAGCCGCATGAGCGGCATCGTCATTGAGGGAAGCACCATTGCAGTGTCACCTGAGTACGTGACTGACGCGGCCAAACTCGTGTTTGACTGCGTCGGTCGATTCAATCAGCAACTTGCAGACAAGTATGTGCAGCCAATCCCAAGTGCCGGCACCTATTGAGGCTTTCATAAATCATGACAAGCACCTCACATCCGCTCGCCCTGAGCCTGAACGGCAGGTGTCATGAATAAAGAAAACATCAATAATTCAATCTTTGAGCGCCTGCTTTCCCGGCTGCTCATAGTCGGCGGATTCAACCGGTCAAGGAACAACAACTACTCATCGCTATCCCGCTCGCAACGCCCCCGCCCCTGAGCCAGACCGCGGAAATCGCCCTGCCACTGCCCGCTGGCCGTGTCCAGGACGATGCGCTCGTTGTCCAGCGCCGTGCGGATCACGGCACCCTCGATGGCAAAGCTGTGGACCGGCACGCCGTCAATGCGCAGGGCTCGAACCCGGCGTTCGTCGTGGTCAATCTCCACGCTGCGCACCCAGGTGCTGCGCGCCGGCATATAAACCGCCTCGCAGCGGTAGCGCACCGTCGCAGCCCAGGCCGGCACAGCCACCAACAGCAGACTGAGCGCCAGAACCAGGCGCTCAGCCCTGTCCCTGCATCCGTTCACTTTTCCAATACACATCGTCGCCGCCGTTCATGCGGTTGAGCACACGCGCCAGTACGAACATCAGGTCGGACAGGCGGTTCAGGTACTGGCGCGGCGCGTCCTTGATGGCCTCCTGATCACCCAGGGCCACCAGGGCGCGCTCGGCGCGGCGCGCCACGGTGCGGCAGACATGGGCCAGGGCCGCGGCGCGCGAGCCTGCGGGCAGGATGAACTCCTGCAGGCGCGGCAGCTGTTCGTTGTATTTCGCCAGCGCCTGGTCCAGGGCCAGCACCGCCTCGCCCTTGAGCAGCTCGTAGCCGGGGATGGACAGCTCGCCACCCAGATTGAAGAGCTGGTGCTGGATCTCCACCAGCAGTTCGCGCACGTCGGGGGGCAGCGCCTCGCAGAGCAGCAGACCGATGTTGGAATTGAGTTCGTCCACGTCCCCCATCGCGTGCACGCGCAGGTTGTTCTTGGAGACCCGCTGGTTGTCGCCCAGGCCGGTGGTGCCCTGGTCGCCGGTGCGGGTGGCAATTTGCGTGAGACGATTTCCCATGATGGCCGCCTTGGATCAAAATGTGGTCTTGCCGCGTTCCTTCGGGTTCGGGGCCGGATTCACCCCATTATTCCCCAGCCCCGGCGCTGGGGCCGCCCCCAGGGCACGGAGACCACCATGAACGCACCCGCCCACGCCAGCCAGTTGCAACCCGATGTCCATCTGCGCGAGGTGCCCTCGGCCCTGGTTGCGGCTCTCAAGGCCCGCTTCGGCGAGCGCTGCTCCACCGCCCTGGTGGTGCGGGAACAGCACGGCCGCGACGAATCGGCCTACACCAGCGTACCCCCGCCCTCGGCCGTGGTTTTTGCCGAAAGCACGGCCGACGTGGCCGAAGCCGTGCGCCTGGCCGGCCAGTACGAAGTGCCCGTCATCCCCTTCGGCGTGGGCTCCTCGCTCGAAGGCCATCTGCTGGCCGTCCAGGGCGGCATCAGCATCGACGTCAGCCGCATGAGCAAGGTCCTGGCAGTCCATGTCGAAGACCTCACGGTGACCGTGCAACCCGGCGTGACGCGCAAGCAGCTCAATGACGAGATCAAGAACACGGGCCTGTTCTTCCCCATCGACCCGGGCGCCGACGCCAGCATCGGCGGCATGAGCGCCACCCGCGCCTCCGGCACCAACGCCGTGCGCTACGGCACCATGCGCGAGAACGTGCTGGCGCTGGAAGTGGTCACCGCCGGCGGCGACGTCATCCGCACCGGCACCCGCGCCAAGAAGTCTTCCGCCGGCTACGACCTCACGCGCCTTTTCGTGGGCAGCGAAGGCACGCTGGGTGTGATCACCGAAATCACCCTCAAGCTCTACCCCCTGCCCGAGGCCATCTCGGCCGCCATCTGCTCCTTCCCCAGCATCGAGGCCGCGGTGCGCAGCACCATCCAGATCATCCAGATGGGCATTCCGATCGCGCGCGTGGAGCTGATCGACGCCAACACCGTGCACGCCGTCAACGCGCACTCCAAGCTCAGCCTGCGCGAAGAGGCCATGCTGCTCATGGAGTTCCACGGCTCACCCGCCGGCGTCAAGGAGCAGGCCGAGACCGTGCAGGAGATCGCCGGTGAGCATGGCGGTAACGCCTTCGAATGGGCCAGCACACCCGAAGAGCGCACCCGGCTGTGGAGCGCACGTCACATGGCCTACTTCGCGGGCCTGCAGTCGCGCCCGGGCTGCCGCGCCATCACCACCGACGCCTGCGTGCCGATCTCGCAGCTGGCCACCGCCGTGTTGGAGAGCGTGGCCGAGGTCGAGGCCAGCGGCATCCCCTACTTCATGGTCGGCCACGTGGGCGACGGCAACTTCCACATGGGCTACCTGATCGACCCCGAAAGCGCCAGCGAACGGGCCACGGCCGAGCAGCTCAACCACCAGCTCGTGCAGCGCGCGCTGCGCCTGGGCGGCACCTGCACCGGCGAGCACGGCATCGGCCTGCACAAGATGGGCTTCCTGCTCGACGAGGCCGGCCCGGCCGCGGTCGGCCTGATGCGCGCGGTCAAGCAGGCGCTCGACCCGAAGAACATCATGAATCCGGGCAAGATCTTCGAGATCTGATCCCGGGTCCGCGCCGCCTCAGTGCGTCGGCGACGGCACCGCCCAGCGCTTGGTGATGTCGCCCTTGGCGTTGACGCTCTCGAGGTGGACCGCGAAGCCCCACAGCCGCGCGACGTGCTTGAGCACCTCGTTGGCGCTGTCGGCCAGCGGGCGGTCCTTGTGCTGGAAGTGGCGCAGCGTGAGCGAGCGGTCGCCGCGCAGGTTGACGTTCCAGACCTGGATGTTGGGCTCGCG
>JAGWTL010000382.1 GCA_028869035.1 Burkholderiales bacterium
ATGGCCCGCCAGTGGCCCTTCTTCAAGACCCTGCTCTCCAACATGGACATGGTGCTGGCCAAGAGCGACCTGGCCCTGGGCTCACGTTATGCCGAACTGGTGGGCGATGGCAAGCTGCGCAAGAAGGTGTTCACCCAGATCGAGGCCGAGTGGCAGCGCACGGTCAACGCCCTCACGCTGCTGACCGGCGAGAAACAGCGCCTGGCCGGCAACGCCGCGCTGCAACGCTCCATCCGCCACCGTTTCCCCTACATCGACCCGCTGCACCATCTGCAGATCGAGCTGATGCGCCGTTACCGCGCGGGTCAGGCGGATGAGCGTGTGCGGCGCGGCATCCACATCTCGATCAACGGCATCGCGGCGGGCCTGCGCAACACGGGCTAAGCGGCATCAGCCGGGCACCAGCGACCCGTAGACGGGCACACACGGGCCCGTGCGCTGTTCAGCCAGACCTGCTCATCTTCCAGCAGCAACGCGCTTGAGGGCTCTATGTCGAAGGCGATCCGGAGTGCACGCCCGACATGGACATCCTCGATAGGAAGCTCCCAGCTCGGGAAGACCTGGGTGCACTCCTGATCGGGCGGGAAGTCGGCCACATCAAAGCCGCTGCTGTGGCGCTTGATGACGGCGTGAGGCTGGCCCGTATCGAATAGCACGACCGTCCCCCTGACCAGAGGAATTCGAAGACCGGTCGCCGGGAAATGCAGGTCCAGACCCCTGTCCTCGCTCAGAAAGAGATTGCAAAAGGCCGCACCGCCATAACGTTCGCCGTCATGGTGGTACTTCGCGCCGCGGCAGGCCATCAGGGCGACGTCGGAGGAGCCCAGCACCTCCTGCAGACCGCGCGCGCGCGTCCAGTCGGCCACCGCCTGCACACAGTGGCGGTAGTCGGGCCAGCGGGCTCGCGCACGTGCCAAAGGCAATGGTTCGACGTCTCCGGGCTCCAGGTCCAGGCGCAACGCTATCTCCCTGTTCCAATCGGCCACCAGCCTTGCGGGGGGCGCCGGCACATCGACTGTTCCTGTCAGCACGACATCACTCACGCTCCGGCTGCGGATAGCATCACCACGCCAGTAATAGGAGGTAAGGACTCCGCTTATAGTCGAATCACAAGCTGAGAATTCAAGGCCGATACACACACTTATCACCCAAGGCCTGGCGCTCCACCGTCACGGCCGACAGGCCTGGCACCTTGGGCTGCAGTTCCTTCCAGATGAAAGCGCAGAGGTTTTCCAGCGTGGGGATGCCCAGGCCGGCCACTTCGTCGAGGAAATGGTGGTCCAGCTTTTCGCGCAACATCTCCACCTCGCGTCGGACATAGCCCAGATCCAGAACCATGCCGGACTGGCCCTGCGGCTCGCCGCGCACGAAGACCTCGGCGTAATAGGTGTGGCCGTGCACGCGCCGGCTGCCCGCCGCCTCGATATCGCGGCGCAGAGTGTGGGCAGAGTCGAAAAAGAAACGCTGGCTGATCTCAAACATCACCGAATTCCGATCATCTTGTGCGACTGGATGCCCAGCCGCCATTGCGGGTGTTGCTGGCAGTAACGAATGGCGCGCGCTGTGTTGGCCGCGCGGTCCGGCCCGTCCATGGGCTGCAGGAAGAAATGCTGGAAGTCCAGCCCGGCAAAGCGTGCGGGGTCGGCCTGGGCCTCACGCTGCGGATAGACCAGCTTGAGTTCGTTGCCACGCGTGAGCACCACCTCGGCACCGGCCTTGGGGCTCACGCAGATCCAGTCCAGCCCCGGCGGCGGCGCCACCGTGCCATTGGTCTCCACGGCGATCGTGAAACCGCGCGCATGCAGAGCGGTGGTCAGCGCCTCGTCCACCTGCAGCAAAGGCTCGCCACCGGTCAGCACCACGTAACGACCGGCCCGCCCCTGGGGTTCCCAGGTCTTTTCGATGGCTTCGGCCAGTGCATCGGCGGTCGTGAACTTGCCGCCGCCCGTGCCGTCCGTGCCCACGAAATCCGTATCGCAGAACTTGCAGACGGCGTCGACCCGGTCTTCCTCGCGCCCCGTCCAGAGATTACAGCCCGCAAAACGGCAGAACACCGCAGCCCGGCCGGACTGCGCGCCCTCGCCTTGCAGGGTGTAGAAGATTTCTTTGACGGAGTAGGTCATGGGTTTTTGGACTGCGTAAGCGTGATTTTCGCAGGTCTCGGGTTCCTGCACCTTGGCGATTGCGGCAAGCCGGGTCTCGCCCCGGCTGGCGACTCACTTTCTCTTGCTTCGCCAAGAGAAAGTAAGGGCGGATTCAAAGCTGAAGTGCAACACACTTCCAGAAGGAGACCGTTGCATGAAAGCCACCTATACCCACCTGAGCGCCGAAGAACGTGGCGCGATCATGGCCATGAAGTTTCAGGATTGCAGCATCCGCAGCATTGCTCGGGCGCTTGGCCGTTGTCCGAGCACCATCAGTCGCGAACTGCGGCGAAATGGCTACAAGCAGGA
>JAGWTL010000055.1 GCA_028869035.1 Burkholderiales bacterium
CCTTGTCTGCTTCCCCTCTCCCTCTGGGAGAGGGTTAGGGTGAGGGTCTTGGCGCTCAAACACCCTCACCCCTGCCCTCTCCCAGAGGGAGAGGGGGAAAGACCGGCTTGCTCCATGCCCTGGCGGCGCTTGGCCTCGGCGGCGGCGGGCGAGGCCATATAGGCCAGCATGGCACGCACGGCATCGGCCTGGGTGCTGCTTGCACAGATGCCGGCGGAAAAGGTGGTGGTGATCTGGATGGCCGGCGGCAGCGGGCCCAGCACGGTGAGGCCTTCGAGGTTCAGCATCTCGCTGAGCTGCTGGAAGCCCAGCGCCACCTCACCCCTGGCCACCAGGCTGCCCACGGGGATGCCCGGCGGCGGGGTGACGATGCGGCCCTCGATCTGCCCGGCGATGCCCCAGCGCTCGAAAAGCCGGGCCAGGGCCACACCGCTGGGACCGGTGGAGTAGCTCAGGCTGCGCGCCTTCAGAACAGCATCGCGCACGGCCGCCTCGCTGGAGATGTCGGGCTTGGGGGCACCCGCACGCACCGCTACGGCCACGCCCGAATGCACCAGGTCCACCTTGCTGCCGGCCAGCACATGGCCGGAGGCGACGAGCTTGTCGATGGCGTCGGAGGCCAGGATGACCACGTCGAAAGCCTCGCCGGCCGCCACGCGCCTGGCCGCATCCACGCCGCCCACCGACTCGATGGCCACAGTCTGGCCCGCCTGCTGCTGGTAGGCCGCCACCAGTTCGGCCAGCACCTGGCGGGTGGCCATGGACGAGATGCCTAGCAGGGGGGTGCTCATGGGGGAGAGGGCCGGCAAATTGATAAGAACAGACAGCGATTGTGGCCACCCTGCCCCGCTGTGCCAAGGCGGCGCGGTTTCTAGCAGGTATCGCATTTCGGCATAATCGCTGACAAGCTATCCCGCAAACCATGGACCTGAAACAACTCGAATATTTCGTGCGCGTCGCCGAACTGGGCAGTTTCACACGGGCCGCCGGGGTGCTCAACATTGCCCAGCCGGCGCTGAGTCGCCAGGTGCGTCTGTTGGAGGTGGAACTGCGGCAGAACCTGCTGCTGCGCAACGGCCGTGGTGTCACCACCACCGATGCCGGCAAGCTGCTGCTGGAGCATGGCCGCGGCATCCTGCACCAGGTGGAGCGCGCGCGCGAGGACCTGGGCCGCGTGCGCGGCGCCCTGGCCGGACGCGTGGCCCTGGGCCTGCCGCCGAGCATCGCCCGCATGATGGCGGTGCCGCTCACGCGCGCCTTTCGCAAGCGCCTGCCCAGTGCCGCGCTGTCCATCAGCGAGGGCCTGACCATCTCCATGCAGGAAGGCCTGTTGACCGGGCGCCTGGACATCGCCCTGCTCTACAACCCGCCCGCCAGCCCCGAGCTCAACACCCTGCCGCTGCTGGACGAAGATCTGTTCCTGATCGGGCCGCGCCCGGCGCGCAGCAAGGCCGGCGCGCAGCCCATCGGCCTCAAGGAAGTCAGCACCCTGCCCCTGGTCATCCCGAGCCGACCCAACGCCATCCGCATGGTCGTGGAGACCGAGATGGCCGGCATCGGCTGCAAGCCCGATATCAGCCTGGAGATCGACGGCGTGGCCGCCATCCTGGACCTGGTGGCCGACGGCGCCGGTTACGCCGTGCTGCCCAGGTACGCGCTGGCCGCCACACAGCGGCCCGAGGCCTACCAGGCGCGCCCCATCGACAAACCCCGCCTGTCCAGCCGCCTGGCGCTGGCCACGGCGGCCGGCCGCACCACGACCATGACGCAGCAGGCCATGCTGGAGCTGATCCAGCAGGTGGCCGGCGAGGTCTTTGGTGCAGCCCCCGCACCCGTATGAAATCTACCGACACCATGGCAACTGACAAACCCTACACACTCGCCGGCGTGATGGGCTGGCCGGTGGCGCATTCGCGCTCACCCGCCATCCACAAGCACTGGATCCAGCACCACCAACTCAAGGGAGACTACGTGCTGCTGCCCGTGATGCCCGAGCGCCTGGCCGAGGCCGTGCGCGGCCTGCGCGCCCTGGGCTTTGCCGGCTGCAACATCACCATCCCGCACAAGGTGGCGGCCATGGCGCTGGTGGACCGCATCGACCCGCTGGCACAACGCATCGGCGCCATCAACACCATCGTCGTCGAAGCCGACGGCACGCTGACCGGCTACAACAACGACGCCTATGGGTTCATCCAGAGCCTGCTGGACGCCCAGCCGGACTGGCGCGCCGACGCCGGCCCCGTCACCGTGCTGGGCGCGGGCGGCGCGGCGCGCGCCATCCTGGTCGCGCTGGCCGAGCGCGGGGCCAAGGAGATCCGCCTGTGCAACCGCAGCCTGGACAAGGCCCAGGCCCTGGTGGCCGAATTCGGCGGGCCGATCCGCGCCTACCCCTGGGAGCAGCGCGAAGCGGCGCTGGAAGGCGCGGCCCTGCTGGTCAACAGCACCAGCCTGGGCATGAAGGGGCAGGACCCGCTGACCCTGTCGCTCGACCGGCTGCCCAAGCACGCATTGGTGTGCGACGTCATCTACGTGCCGCTGGAAACACCGCTGCTGACCGCTGCGCGCGAGCACGGCAACGCCACCGTCAACGGCCTGGGCATGCTGCTGAACCAGGCCCGCCCGGCTTTCCGGCACTGGTTCGGCGTGATGCCGGAAGTGACACCCGAGCTGCGGCGCCAGATCGAAGCGACGCTCTGAGTCTGCCCATCACAAATTGTGATGGGCCCATCGCCAGGGTCCGGCCTGCTCCATCGTAAGCGCTGCTTGCCCCGGGTGGTCGGCGCGCCTATTCCCGGCCCCGATCGCGCGCTTACTGGCGCGGAATGTTGGCTTTGACGATCACATCACCC
Organism: Burkholderiales bacterium; assembly: GCA_028869035.1. GTDB lineage: Bacteria > Pseudomonadota > Gammaproteobacteria > Burkholderiales > Burkholderiaceae_C > Hylemonella. The sequence continues at coordinate 2,850 of JAGWTL010000055.1, forward strand.
CAGCGCTTGATTTCCTTTTGCAGGAAAGCCTGGGTCTGCTCGGGCGTGCTGGTGCGCGGCTCGATGTTCATGTCGCGCAGCCTCTTGCTGACTTCCGGGTCCTTGACGGCGGCCACGATCTCGCGATGCAGGCGGGCCACGACGTCCTTGGGCGTGCCAGCGGGCACGGCCAGCGCATTCCAGGACGAAGCCAGATAGTTCGGCAGGCCGACTTCCTTGGTGGTCGGCACATCGGGCAGCGAGGCCGAACGCTGGTCGTCCGTCACGGCCAGGGCACGCAGGGCGCCGCCCTTGATCTGACCCATGATGGGCGAGAGGATTTCGACCGCCACGTCGATCTGACCGCCGCGCAGGGCGTTGACCACGGCCGGCGTGCCGTTGAAGGGCACGATCTGCATGTCCACGCCGGCATTCGTCTTGAAAAGCTCGGCCGCCAGGTTCTGGGTGCTGCCGGTGTTGATGCTGCCGACGTTGAGCTTGCCGGGGTTGGCCTTGGCATAGGCCAGCAGCTCGCCCATGGTCCTGAATTTGGATTCGGTGGCGGTGACGACGCCGATGTCGAAGAAACCCAGGGTGCTGATCGGCGCGAAATCCTTGGCCGTGTCATAGGGCAGCTTGGTGAACATGGTGGCCGTCACCGCACTGGCGTTGGACATCAGCAGCAGGGTGTAGCCGTCCGGTGCGGACTTGGCGACCAGGTCGGAGGCGCCGACACCACCCGCACCGGGCTTGTTCTCGATGACCACCGGCTGGCCCAGGGTCTGGGACATCTTCTGCGCCACGGTACGGGCCGTGATATCGGCCACGCCGCCGGGGCCAAAGGGCACCACGATGCGCAGCGGCTTGTTCGGGAAGGACTGGGCCCAGCCGGCGGTCGCCAGGGTGGCCCCCAGCAGCAGGGCCACGGTGCTGCGGCGGTTGATCTTCAGCTTCATGTCTTGATCTCCTAAGTCTCAACGAAAAGGCGCGGCGCGCTTCAGCGCGCCACACCCAGCAAACGGTCCAGCAGCTCGGGCTGGTCCAGCAGCGATTGCGCCGTGCCCGCGTGCACCACGGTGCCGCGGTCCAGCACGGCCGCCACATCCGAGATGGCCAGGATGGCCTGCGGATGCTGCTCGACGATGATGGCCGACAGGCCCTCCTCGCGTGTGATGCGCCGTATGGCGCGCAGCAGCTCCTGCACGATGATGGGCGCCAGGCCCTCCAGCGGCTCGTCCAGCAGCAGCAGCCTGGGGTTGAGCACCAGGGCGCGGGCCACGGCCAGCATCTGCTGCTCGCCGCCCGAGAGCTGGGTGCCGAGGTTGGTCTTGCGCTCGGCCAGGCGCGGGAACATCTCGTAGGCGCGCGCCGGCGTCCACGGGCCCGGGCGGGCCACGGCGGTGAGGTTCTCGTCGACCGTGAGCGACTTGAAGATGTTGCGCTCCTGCGGCACCCAGCCGATGCCGGCGCCGGCACGCAGGTGCAGCGGCACCTTGTGCAGGGCCACGCCATCGAAGGTGATGGTGCCGCCGTGCTGGCGCGTGGCGCCGGCCAGGGTGTTCATGAAGGTGGTCTTGCCGGTGCCGTTGCGCCCCAGCAGGGCCAGCGTCTGACCCTGGTCCAGGCTCACCGATACATTGTTCAGCACCACGGCCTCGCCGTAGCCGGCGCTTAAGTTCTCGACCTTGAGGAGTTCAGCCATGGGCCATCTCCTCGCCGTGGCCCAGGTACACCGCCTTGACCTGCGGGTCGTTGGCGATGGTGTCGGGGTCGCCCTCGGTGAGCACGGTGCCGTTGACCAGCACGGTCATGCGCTTGGCAAAACTGAAGACAAGGTCCATGTCATGTTCAATCAGGAGCACCGACACATCGGCCGGCAGGGCCGCCACGGTCTGCAGCAGTTCCTCGCGCTCGCCAGCGGGCACACCGGCCACGGGCTCGTCGAGCAGCAGCACACGCGGCTCGCAGGCCAGGGCGATGGCGATTTCCAGCAGGCGGCGCTTGCCGTAGGCCAGCACATGGGTCTTCTGGTTCATCACCTCGGTCAGATGAAACTGCTCGAGGAGCTGCTCGCAGCGTTCCACCACCTGCGGGCGTTTGCCCAGGGGCTGCCACCAGCGCGTGCCCAGGCCGCTCTGCTGCGAGACGGTCAGCGCCAGCGTCTCCAGCGGCGTGAGCGTGTCGAAGAGCTGGTTGATCTGGAAGGTGCGCACCATGCCGCGGCGCACACGCTGGTGCGGCGCCAGCCGGGTGATGTCCTGCCCTTCGAGCAGGATGCGGCCTCCGGTGGGCTCCAGCACACCGGTCAGCAGGTTGATCAGCGTGGTCTTGCCGGCGCCGTTGGGGCCGATCAGCGCATGGCGCGCGCCCTTGTGCAGGTCCAGGCTGACGTTGCCGGTGGCGGTGATGCCGCCGAAACGCTTGACCAGGTTCTGCGCCGAGAGGACGATCTCAGGAGAACTCATGATTTCCTGCCCCTCGATACCCAGGTCCAGGGACGGATCAGGCGCTCGCGGCCGACCAGCATCAGCACGACAAGGAAGAGGCCGATCCAGAAGGTCCAGTACTGCGGCGTGATGGAGGAGATCCAGTCCTGCATGACCTTGAACACGATGGCGCCGGCCACGCCGCCATACAGCCAGCCGGTGCCGCCGATGACCACCAGCAGCATGAGATCGGCCGAGCGGTCGAAAGCGAACAAGTCCACGGAGGCAAAACTGGTGGTCTGCGCCAGCAGGCCACCGGCGGCGCCGGCCACGCCCGCGGCGATGGTGTAGATCACGGCCAGGCGGGCGGTCACCGGAATGCCGATGGCCATGGCACGCAGGCGGTTGTCGCGCAGGGCCTTGAGGGTTCCGCCCAGCGGCGAGTGCACCAGCCGGCGCGCCAGCACAAAGAACAGCAACAGCACGCTGATCGAATACCAGGCCGCCGTCTGGCCCTGAAGATCGAACTCGAAGCGGCCCAGCAGCGGCCCCATGATCACACCCTGCAGACCGTCGGCGCCGCCCGTGATGTCCAGCTTGTTGGCCAGCTCCATCAGGATCAGTGCCACGCCCATGGTCACCATGAGGCGCGTGAGGTCGGTGCCGCGCATGATGGTCAGCGAGCAGACGGCGCCCAGCAGCGTGGACACGGCGATGGCGAAGGCCAGGCCCACCAGCGGGTCGGGCATGACCAGCTTGGCGAACAGGGCCGCCGCGTAGGCACCCATGCCGAAGAAGGCCGCGTGACCGAGCGAGACGATGCCCGCGTAGCCCAGGATCAGGTCCAGGGAAACAGCGAAAAGCGCGACGATGGCGATCTCGTTGATGATGAGCGCATGGGTGGACAGCAGCCAGGGCGAGGCCAGGGCCAGCAGCCACAAGACGGGCTCCCAGAGCTTCCAGCGCTGCAGGTCGTGCAGGGATTCAGATGCTCGTTTCATATCAATGGCTCCACCGCGCTTGGCCGCAAACGTCGCGCATGAAATGATCCAGGCGGGGAACGCCGTGGAACCGGCTTTGCCGGGCCACTGGCGTTGCCCCCTGCAAGGGGGGTAGCGCAGCGACACGCAGTGCGCGGAGCTTGGGGGTGTGCATCATCATTTGCCTCCCTTGCGCACGAACAGGCCCTGCGGGCGCCAGATCAGGATGACGATCATCAGGAAATAGACGATGAAGGCGCCGAAGCGCGGGATGTAGTACTTGCCGGCCACGTCGGCGAGGCCCAGCAGCAGGGCCGCCAGCAGCGGGCCGGTGATGGACGAGGTGCCGCCCACGGCCACGACGATCAGGAAATAGATCATGTTCTTGAGCGGGAAGCTCGGGTCCATGCCCAGCACTTCGGCGCCCAGCGCACCGCCCAGGCCCGCCAGGCCGGAGCCGACCGCGAAGGTCAGCAGGAACACGACATTGACATTGATGCCCAGGCCGGCGGCCACACGCTGGTCGTCGACCGAGGCGCGCAGACGGCTGCCGAAGCGGGTCCTGGCCAGGATGTACTGCAGGCCGAGGGTCAAGGCCGCGCAGATGACGATGATGAAGACCCGGTAATGCCCCATGCCCAGCATCCAGGCCCCCTCGCCGATCTCGGTGCGGCCCTTGATCCACTCGGGCAGCTGGATGATCTGCTGGCTGGAGGTCATGAAATAGTCCATGGCCGCCACGGCCATGAAGGTCAGGCCGATGGAGAACAGCACCTGCTCCAGGTGCGGCTTCCTGTACATGGGCCGGTACAGCGTGCGCTCGAGCACGGCGCCCAGCAGCGCCACGCCGATGAAGGCGATGGGCAGGCACAGCAGGAAGGGCACATCCATGCGCTGCATCAGCAGCACGGTGATGTAGCCGCCGACCATGGCGAAGGCGCCGTGGGCCAGGTTGATGAAGTTCATCAGACCCATGGTCACGGACAGGCCGACCGCCAGGATGAAGAGCAGCATGCCGTAGGCAATGCCGTCAAAAAGTATCGTCAGCATGAACTCTGGGTGTCAGGTCAGGACAAAAAAACATGGGCGCCACCTCGACGGGTGGCGCCCATGGTCGCCCGCTTATTTGGACTTGCCGGGATCCTTGACGTCCTTGATGACGTCGAATTCCACGTTGAACAGCTCGCCGCCCTGCTTCTCGACCTTGCGCAGGTAGATGTTGTGCACGACGTCACGGGTCTGCGCATCGATGAACATGGGGCCGCGCGGGCTTTCCCAGACCTGGCCCTTCATGGCCGCCAGCAGGGCATCCCCGCCGCCCTGGCCCTTGGTGGCCTTGAGCGCTTCGTAGATCACGCGCATGCCGTCATAACCACCGACGGCCATGAAGTTCGGGCGCATGCCATTGCTGGCCTTCTTGAAGGCCTCGACAAACTTCCTGTTGGTCGGCGAGGGGTGGGCCGCCGAGTAGAAGTGCGCCGTGACCACGCCCAGCGCGCCGTCGCCCATGCTGTTGAGCTGGTCGTCGTCGGTGATGTCGCCCGGGCCGATCAGCTTGATGCCGGCCTTGTCCAGGCCGCGCTCCAGGAACTGCTTCATGACGGCTGCACCGGCGCCCGAGGGTACGAAGACGAAGAGGCCGTCGGGCTTGGCGTCGCGCACCTTCTGCAGGAAGGGCGCGAAGTCGGGGTTGCGCATGGGCACGCGCAGGGACTCGATGACGGTGCCGCCGTTGAAGATGTAGCGGTCCTTGAAGAACTTCTCGGCATCGTGGCCGGGGCCGTAGTCGCTGACCAGGGTCACGACCTTCTTGATGCCGCCCTTGGCGACCGCCCAGTCGGCCATGGCGACCGAGGACTGCGCCAGCGTGAAGCTGGTGCGCACGATGTAGGGCGAGGACTGGGTGATGCTGGAGGTGCCGGCGGCCATCACGACCATCGGCGTCTTCGATTGGGTGGCGATGGGTGCGGTGGCGAAGGCCGAGGGCGTGATGCCGAAGCCCGCCAGCACATTGACCTTGTCGTTCACCACCAGCTCCTGGGCCAGACGCTTGGTCACGTCCGGCACGCTGGTGTCGTCCTTGATGATCAGCTGGACCTTCTTGCCGGCAACGGTGTCACCATGCTGAGCCATGTAGAGCTTGGCGGCGGCCTCGATCTGGCGGCCGGTGGAAGCCTGCTGACCGGTCATGGGCAGGATCAGGCCGATCTTGAAGGTGCCGTCCTGGGCCAGCACGGCGGTGGAAGACAGCGCAGCCAGCGCCAGCATCGACGCACTCAGAAACACTCGCTTTTGCATGAAAGACTCCTAATAGGTTTTATCCCCTTACGCAGCCGGTCGGTGGCGCACAGGTGCGACCCTGTCCTCGCAAGCGAAGGTGCGTTACTTTCGCCTCAAACCAGATCATGCGCAAGTCAAGTTTCGGACTGATAGATATAGCAAAACGACATATCTTATGGGCAGTCATCAGGGCCTGTTCACACTCATTTCTCAAGATGCGTTGCGGATCAAAAAAGTTATGCGGTACGGCACTTGGGCGGCAAACGAGCGGCTTTGAGCGTGGCTCATGGAGATTTGCTGGCAGCTGACCCGCTATCCTGGCCTGGATCTGCTTGATAATCCGTATCCTGAATGTGCTTGGCATACTCACATAAGCCGTATCCAACCGAGGAGACCCCCATGACGCAACGTACCACCCCCCCGTTCCGCGCCGACCATGTCGGCAGCTTCCTGCGTCCCAAATACCTGCTGGAAGCGCGTGAGCAGAAGGCCAAGGGAGAGATCACGGCCGAGCAGTTGCGCAAGGTGGAGGACAAGGCCATCACCGAGATCGTCAGGTTCCAGGAAGACGTGGGCCTGCAGAGCATCACCGACGGCGAGTTCCGCCGCACCTACTTCCACATCGACTTCCTGGAGCAGATCGGCGGCGTGCGCACCGATGTGCCGGTCACCGTCATCAAACCCGATGGCAGCAAGGAACTGGCCCCGCCCGTGATGCGCGTGATCGACAAGGTGCGCCACGTCAAGGACATCCAGCGCGCCGACTTCGAATACCTCAAAAGCCAGATCGCGCCGGGCCGCGGCAGCGTGGGCAAGGTGACCATCCCCTCGCCCACCATGCTGCACTTCCGCGGCGGCCGCGCCGGCATCAGCAAGGAGCACTACCCCGAGCTCGATCCCACGTTCTATGACGACGTGGCCCAGGCCTATGGCGACGAGCTGCGCAGCCTGGCCGCCGCCGGCTGCAGCTATGTGCAGATGGACGACACCAACCTGGCCTACCTCTGCGACGAGAAGATGCGCGAGGCCGCCCGCCAGCGCGGTGACGATCCCAACGAACTGCCGCACCGTTACGCCTGGTTCATCAACAAGGTGGTGGCGCAGAAACCGGCCGGCATGACGCTGGCCATGCACCTGTGCCGCGGCAACTTCAAGAGCACGCACGCCGCGGCCGGCAACTACGAGCCGGTGGCCGAGGCCTTGCTCGCCGAGATGAACCTCGACGCCTATTTCATGGAATACGACGACGAGCGCAGCGGCGATTTCCGCCCCCTGCGCTTCCTGCCCAAGGGCAAGATCGTCGTGCTCGGCCTCGTCACCACCAAGTTCGGCGAGATGGAAAGCAAGGACGCCCTCAAGCGCCGCATCGACGAAGCCGCGAAATACGCACCGCTGGAGCAGCTTTGCCTTTCGCCGCAATGCGGCTTTTCGAGCACGGTGCACGGCAACAACATCGCCGTGGAAGCGCAGCGCGCCAAGCTGCGCCTGGTCGTCGAGACGGCGGCTGAAGTTTGGGGTTAATCGATCAGAAGTGGCCTGTTTGATCGATTATTGATCTTTCCGTAAATCATGACAACCGCTGACGCCGTCATGCGTTGTACCGATACTTCGCAAGTATTGGGCGTGGAACATGGCAACGAGGCGATTGGACGAGACGGTGCGGCGGCGCCTGCGAGCGGGTCAGATGCTGCTGGCAGGCAATACGCCGGCAGAGGCGGCGCACGCGGTCGGTGTGGCACGGCAGACCGCATACACCTGGAAGGCGGTGCTCGATGAGGGCGGCATCGACGCGCTGCGCGCCATGCCCAGACGAGGCCGCCCGGCCCGCCTGGACGGCGAGCAATTGCAGGCGCTGGGGCGTGCGCTGCTGGATAAGCCCACCGAACATGGCTTCGGCACCGAACTGTGGACGCTCAAGCGAGTGGGCGTACTCATCGAACGTTTGTACGGCGTCAAGTTCGGCCAGACCCAGATCTGGCGCATCCTGGGCGGCTTGGGGTTCTCGGTGCAAAAGCCCGAGCGCCGGGCCATCGAGCGCGACGAGGATGCCGTGCAGACCTGGAAGCGCAAGACCTGGCCCGCGCTCAAAAAAAAGCCAAGCGGCAAGGACGCTTGATCGTCTTCATCGACGAGTCTGGCCTGAGCGAGCGCCCCACGCGGGTTCGCACCTGGGCGCCCAAGGGCAAGACACCGATCATCCAGTTCCATTTCAACTGGACGCACATCTCTGTCATCGCTGGGCTGTCGCACACGAACTGCCTGTTCCGCCTGCACGAAGGCAGCATCAAGAAGGAGCAGCACGTCGAATTCCTCAAGGCGCTGCGGGCGCACCTGAAGCAGCCGCTGCTGATCATCTGGGACGGCCTGAAAGCGCATCGAAGCAAGCTGGTGCGCGAGTACCTGGATTCCACCGGCGGAGACGTCCAAATGGCGTTCCTGCCGCCGTACTCGCCAGACCTGAATCCGGTGGAGTACCTCTGGGCCTGGCTCAAGCGCCACGCGCTGGCCAACTTCTGCCCCGCCAACTTGGACGAGCTCAACACCACGGCCCGCGCCAAGCTCAAGAGCGCTCAGCGGCGACCATCGATCATTGCCGCGTGCTGGGTTCAGGCCGGGCTGTGGTGATGTCGCCATTTACGGAAAGCTCAATAAAACGATCGACGTGTTCTGGTTGATCGGCTTTTGCGGCTGGCGAGCCATAGAGTGCTACTCGCCTCACGTTCTCTTGTCTGCGAGTTCTGGTGCGATATTGCATGAGCTGCTCGATGCCGACTATGAGCTCTCAGAGATTGAGTATGCCTACAAGGGGCGGATTGCGACGGCCCGCAGCCTCATTGAGCAATGCGATGGTGATGCGGTCCCGTGGCCTGACGATCTTCCGCGACCGTCCTCCGATCGCAGGGCTCTAGACGACGATCAGTACAAGACGACGTTCGATCTCACGCTGCTGGCGACTGCGTTTACCTTCTTTCATGAGTTCAGGCATGTCATGCTGGACTTCGACGATGAGCGGCCAAGCGAGCTCAGAGAGGAAGAATTGCAGTGCGATGTATGGGCGCGGGAGTTCATGACTGCGAAGATAGAAGGGTATGCGCGCGATCACGGCCACGACTATGAGCAGGTCCTCCGGAAGCGGTCGATGGGGCTGGCACTTGCCGCTCTGATCCTCCATGAGATTACGCCGGAGACCGTCGTCAATCCTCACTACTTTTCGATCAAGGTGCGGCTGTCTGCGTTGCTGAGCAGTACGCCTCTACCTGATAACGACTATTTCTGGATTTTCGTCGCGTGCATTCTTGTGGGTGTCTTTCGGCAGCGGCATGTTTGCTTTTCACCGTCGTCCATGTCTGCCCGCGCGCTGGCCGAGCACCTTCTCGACGAACTGCCAGAGTAAGGCCGGCACCCTGAGTCGGCTTTGAGCGGCTCTCATCGTAGGGAGAGCCGCTCGCCCGGCCTTCTACCGGCGGTCCCGCGCGCCTGGTGGCGAAGGCGCTCCCGTTGCATCCGTTCTCCGGACTGCAGTCGGACTATTGCCTGTACCGCACCCCAGTGGTGTTGCCGCGCCTGAATGGACTAAGGACTGATCCTTCGCCGGTCACGGGCGCGATTTCGGCGGGCTTCCCCGGTTCGCCCTGCAGTTCTCCTTCTTCCCATCAGCAATTGCTCTATGCCGTGAGCCTGGCACGGGCGCGGCCCGGTCAAAGGGCAGGTGCTTCGCATCGTCCTCGCTTCCGTGCTGGCGCGTGTGCAGCTCCGGTGCGACCCATGACCATTTCCGCTTGATCCCGTGCCCTGTCCCGTCACGTCGCAACGCTCAATGAAAGGAGAACGAC
>JAGWTL010000383.1 GCA_028869035.1 Burkholderiales bacterium
GGCGACTCCAACACCGGCATGCACCTGGCCATCGGTATCCTGACCGCCATCATCGGCCGCCAGCAGACCGGCAAGGGCCAGAAGGTGGCCGTGTCCATGCAGGACGCCGTGCTGAACCTGTGCCGCGTGAAGATGCGTGACCAGCAACGCCTGGAGCGTCTGGGCTACCTGGAAGAGTATCCCCAGTACCCGCACGAGATGGAAGCCTTCAAGGACAAGGTGACCCCGCGCGGCGGCAACGCCGGCGGTGGCGGCCAGCCGGGCTGGATCCTGAAGTGCAAGGGCTGGCAGACCGATCCCAACGCCTACATCTATTTCACGGTGCAGGGCCACGCCTGGGAGCCGATCTGCGATGCGCTGGGCAAACCCGAGTGGAAGACCGATCCCAAGTACACCACCCCGAAGGCCCGCCAGCCGCACATCATGGACATCTTCGCCACCATCGAAGACTTCATCAAGGACAAGACCAAGTTCGAAGCGGTGGACATCTTCCGCAAGTTCGACATCCCTTGCGCCCCGGTGCTGTCCATGAAGGAACTGCTGGTCGACGAATCGCTGCGCAAGAGCGGCTCCATCGTGGAAGTGCCGCACCCCGTGCGCGGCAGCTACTTCACCATCGGCAGCCCGATCAAGTTCTCGGACCTCAAGCCCGAAGTCACGGCGTCTCCGCTGCTGGGCCAACACACCGACGAGGTGCTGGCCGAGCTGGGTTACAGCAAGGACCAGATCACGGCCATGCACGGCAAGAAAGCCGTCTGAGACCGCCCGGATACGAAAGCGGCGCCTTCGGGCGCCGTTTTTTTTGCCCGGCCAGCGCACCCATGTCATTGCAGCGACCTTTGCCGCCCTGCTCTTTGCATCCATCAGTGCGGATCCGCCAGCGCATAAGAAACGACTATGTTTCGACGGTATCGAAGCCCCTATAATGACTCAAGTCATATAGAAGACCCGTCTGGTCGACTCATAAGAATTTTTTATCATTAGCATCAGGAGTTCATTCATGACCAAGGCACTCGAAGGAGTCCGCATCCTCGACTTCACCCACGTGCAGTCGGGACCCACCTGCACCCAGTTGCTGGCGTGGTTCGGCGCGGACGTGATCAAGGTGGAAAAGGCCGGCGAAGGAGACGCCACACGCGCACAGCTGCGTGACGTCGAAGGCGCCGACAGCCTCTACTTCACCATGCTCAATCACAACAAGCGATCCATCACCCTGGACACCAAGAACCCCAAGGGCAAGGAAGTGCTGGTCAAGCTGATCAAGGAATGCGACGTGATGGTCGAGAACTTCGCCCCCGGCGCGCTCGACCGCATGGGCTTCCCCTGGGAGAAGATCCAGGAGATCAACCCCCGCATCATCCTGGCCTCGGTCAAGGGCTTCGGCCCCGGTCCCTATGTGGACTGCAAGGTCTACGAAAACGTGGCCCAGTGCACGGGCGGCGCAGCCTCCACCACGGGTGACCCGGACGGCGTGCCCATGGTCACGGGCGCGCAGATCGGCGACAGCGGCACCGGCCTGCACCTGGCCCTGGGCATCGTCACCGCCCTTTACCAGCGCGAGAAGACCGGCCGCGGCCAGAAGGTGCTGGCCGCCATGCAGGACGCCGTGCTCAACCTGTGCCGCGTCAAGCTGCGCGACCAGCAACGGCTGGAACGCACCGGCGCGCTCAAGGAATACCCGCAGTTCCCCGACATCGAGTTCGGCGAAGCCGTGCCGCGCGCGGGCAACGCCTCGGGCGGCGGACAGCCGGGCGCCGTGCTCAAGTGCAAGGGCTGGCAGAAGGACCCCAACGCCTACATCTACTTCATCACCCAGTCCAATGCCTGGCCGGCCATCTGCAAGGTCATCGGCGAGGACGACTGGATCACCAACCCGCACTTCGCCACGCCGCAGGCCCGCCTGCCGCACCAGAAGATGATCTTCGCGCGCATCGAGGAGTGGACCAAGACCAAGACCAAGTTCGAGGCCATGGACATCCTCAACGAGTACGACATCCCCTGCGGCCCCATCCTCTCCATGAAGGAGATCGCCGAAGACCAGTCGCTGCGCGAAACCGGCACCATCGTGGAAGTCGATCACCCGGTGCGTGGCAAGTACCTGAGCGTGGGCAACCCCATCAAGCTCTCGGACAGCCCGACCGAAGTCACGCGCTCTCCCCTGCTCGGCGAACACACTGTCGAGGTGCTGACCCAGATGGGTTACAACAAGACCCAGCTCGACGAGTTGCGCGCCGCCAAGGCGATCTGACAGCAGGACGACGGCCCGCAAGGCCGTTGCCCCAAACAAAAAGCCAGGGCAAACCCTGGCTTTTTGCTTTCAGACCGGCGTGGCTCAGGCGTCGGCCAGGGGCGCAGGCCCCGAATTTTCGAAGTAATAGGCAATACGCTGGCGCGGACCCAGATAGTCCATCGCGTCGGGCGGCAGGCCTGCCGGCTTGAGGCTGCGACG
>JAGWTL010000056.1 GCA_028869035.1 Burkholderiales bacterium
AGCAAGGGGTTCATGCGCACCTCGGGTTCGGCATGCGCGGCCAGGGCCTGGAAGTACTGGGCCGAACCGATCTCGCCACCTTGCGCCCAGCCGCCTCCCTCCCTCTCCCCCTGGGAGAGGGCCGGGGTGAGGGCAGGCCCCGCCACCACTCTGGCGTTGTTGCTCATGTTCTGAGCCTTGAAGGGCGCGACCTTGAGCCCCATGCGCGCGTAGTGACGGCACAGGGCCGTGGTCAGCCAGCTTTTTCCCGCGCCGCTGGTCGTGCCCAGCACCATGACGGCCTTGGCCTTCATGCCCCGACCCCTGCCTGCGGCGTGAGCCGGCACCATGCATCGCGCAAGGCATCCTGCGCCGCGGGCGACAACACGCTCAGCCGGACCCAGCCCGGCAGGTCGAAGGAGGCGGCATCGCGCAGCTTGATGCCCTGTGCACGCAAGCTCCGCAGGGCCTGCCCCAGGGACTCGCCCTGCAAAGGAGGCCGGGCACAGAAGTAATTGGCCAGACTGGGCGTGCAGTGCCAGCCCAGGGACTCGCACAGCGCGATCTGCCGCGCCTTCCATCGGCGCAGCGTCTGCAGGCTGTCACTCAGCCAGGCCTGCGTCTCAGCTTGAACCCAGGCCTGCAGCAGCGCCACGCCTTGCGCACCCAATGGCCAGGAAGGACACAGACTTTCGAGTTGCGCCGACGCCTGCAAGGCACCCAGCGGCGCAATCACATAGGCGGCGCGCACGCCGGTCAGGCCCAGGGCCTTGTTGGGTGTCCAGAGCTGCCAGACACGCTGCAAAGGTTCCTGCGTCAAGGTGGGTGTGCCCTCCAGGCGCAGCGGTTCGTAGGCGCGGTCGAGGACACAGACCGGCGCGGCTTGCGCCAGCGCGGCCAGCCCGTCCTGCGCCCTGCCCAGCGGACTGGACGGCTCGCAGGCCCAGGCCAGCCCGGCTCTCTGCATGTCTTCCACCCGCCGCAGGCCCCAGGCCCGGGCGGCCGCGGCATAGTCGCCGTAATGCTGCGGCGGCAGCCAGACCGTGGGCCGGCCCTGTTGCGCGGCCCAGGCGCTGATGCGAAAGATGAACTCGCTGGCGCTGGCGGCCGGCAGCACGCGCCCGGGCGCCACGCCATGCCAGGCGGCAAGCTGTTCGCGTAAGCCGGTGCAGGACGGGTCCGGGTAGTGCGTGGCATCGGCCGCCTGCACGGCAGCCAGCGCCTGGGGACAGGGGCCGCAGGCGTGGCTGTTGCTGGAAAAATCGTGCACGGGCACGCCCAGTGCATCCGGGCCGCCATGGATGCGCATGTCACTCATGGGCGGGACGCTTCCATGGCCCAGGCGGCCAGGACCAGCACGCCGATCGCCAGAAGAGCGCCAGCCCACACGGCCCGGGATGCCAGGCCGATGCCGGCGGTCGAGTCTTCGGCCCGCGGCGCACGGCCGGCGGCATGCAGGGCATAAACGCCCGGTTTGCGCAGTTGCACATCCAGAGCCATGGCCATGGCCGCCATCGGCCAGCCACTGTTGGGGGACGGCGTGTGCCGCGCCTGGGCGCGCAGGGCACGCAAGTTCAGGCCACCATGCACCGTGGCAAGCAAGAGCGCCGTGAGCCGCGCCGGCAGCCAGGAGAGCAGATCGTCGGCGCGGGCCGCCCATTTGCCGGCCCACTCCCAGCGGCCGCGATAGCCCCACATGGCATCGGCGGTGTTCGCAAACCGGTAGACCGCCGCGCCCGGCAGGCCCAGCAGCATGAACCAGAAGAGAGGCGCCACCACCGAATCGTTGAGATTCTCCGCCAGCGACTCGATGGCACTTTCGCGCACCTCGGCTTCGTTCAGGGCCGACACATCGCGGCTCACCAGCCGGCTCAGACGCTCGCGCCCGGCGTCCAGCGATTCAGTCAGGGCCGTTTCCACCGCCAGCACCTCACGGCGCAGCATGCGCCAGGCCAGCAAGGGCTTGAGCAGCAGCGCCAGCAGCAGCACGGCCCCAACGGCAGGCAGTTCGCGCAACAGGAACCGCTGGGCGCTCCAGGCCAGTGCAGCGACGACCGTGGCACCCACGACCCAGAGCACGGCCCCCGCGACGAAGGCCATCGCAGGGCGCTGCACCAACAGCCAGTTGCACCATAAGGCGAGGTACTGGCCCATGCCGACCACCGGGTGCAGCCAGGCCGGCGGCTCGCCCAGGGCTGCATCGATCAGCAGCGCCAGCAGCAAGGCCGCCGCGATGATCCACAGGGCGGACGCCGGCATCAACGCTGGCAGCCATTCAGGCATCGGTATCGCCTCCTGTCGTCGGGGTCTGCGCCATGGCCAGCGGCCGGTCCCAGGCGTTCTCGAACAGCATGTCGGCCAGCGGCGCACGACTCGCCCAGTGCTCCTGTTGCAGCATGGGCCGGGCGTAAAACTCTTGCACCGGCCCCAGGCACAGCACCGCAATCGGTTTGCTGCCCGCGGGCATGCGCAGCAACTGCGCCAGTTGCACGGGATCGAAGATCGACACCCAGCCCAGACCCAGGCCCTCGGCGCGCGCGGCCAGCCACAGGTTCTGGATGGCGCAGGCGGCCGAGGCCAGGTCCATCTCGGGCAGGGTGCGCCGGCCGAACACATGCGCCTCGCGCCCCGGCGGCAGCGCCACCACCAGCACCTCGGCCGCATCGAGCACGCCTTCGACCTTGAGCTTCATGAACGCGTCCTCGCGCTCCTGCAGGGCGCGTGCGGTCTGGATGCGCTCCTGCTCGATCAGGGCGTGGATGCTTTTGCGCACACCCGCATCGCTGATGCGCAGGAAGCGCCAGGGCTGCATGAAACCCACGCTGGGCGCATGGTGCGCCGCGCGCAAAAGGCGCAGCAGCACCTCACCAGACACGGCGCCGCCGCCAAAGTGGCGCATGTCGCGCCGCTCGTGGATGGCACGGTACACGCCATGCCGCTCCGCGTCACTGAAGGCCAGCCTGGGATCGGCGGGAGCGGTGTGCATCGTCAATCCTCGATGCCGCGCTGCGCGGGGATGCCGGCATTGAAGGCGTGCTTGACCTTCACCATCTCGGTCACGGTGTCGGCCAGTGCGATGAGCTCGGGCGGGCAGCGCCGGCCGGTCAGCACCACGTGCACGTCTTTCGGCCGCGTGCGCAGGGCATCCAGCACCTCGTCCAGCGACAGCCAGCCGTAGATCAGCGGGTAGGTGATCTCGTCGAGAATGACGAGGAAATAGTCGCCCGAGAGGATGGCGGCCTTGGCGCGTTCCCAGCCCTCGCGCGCGAGCTGCGCCGAATGCGCCAGGTCCTGGCTCTTCCAGGAAAAGCCGTCGCCCAGCCCTTCGATGGGAATGCCCAGCTGCTCGAACATGCGGTGCTCGCCGAAACGCGCGCTGGGCACCTTCATGAACTGGTAGATCTTCACGGCCTTGCCGCGGCCGTGCGCGCGCAGGGCCAGGCCGAAGGCGGCCGTGCTCTTGCCCTTGCCGTCGCCGGTGTTGACGATGAGCAGGCCGCGGCGCTCGCCCTCGGGCTTGTCATAGGGTTTCTCGGTGGGAGGGGTTTCGATCTGCATGGCGTGCTCCTAAAGTCTGGGCAAGGAGATCCACTGCCCCGCCACCTGCTGGACATGGATGCGCTCATCGAACACCTGCTCCAGCGCGCGGTGCGTGGCGGCATCCTTGCAGCCCCCGTGGTGGCGGATGCGGCCCTGCGCCATGAGAACCAACGCGTCGGCCTGCAAAGCCGTCGAAATTTCATGCAGCACGCTGACCACGGTCCTGCCCTGGCGCACCAGCTCACGCACCAGCAGCAGCCAGTCCACCTGGTGCGGCGGGTCCAGATTGGCCAGGGGCTCGTCCATCAGCAATACCTGGGCCTGCACGGCCAGCGCGCGCGCCAGCAGCACCCGCTGGCGCTCGCCGCCCGAGAGCTGGCCCAGCGGACGATGGCGCCAGTCCCAGGCCTGGGTGGCGCGCAGGGCCTGCTCCACGGCCGCGTGGTCGGCCACGCTGGGGGCGCTGAGCCAGGGCTGGTGCGGCAGGCGGCCGAGCATGGCCACGTCCCAGACGATCAGGTCATCGGCCGAGCTTTCGTTCTGCCCCAGCCAGGCGAGCTGGCGGGCGCGCACGCGCTGCGGCAAGGCCAACAGCGGCTGGCCCAGCAGCGCCACGCTGCCGCGATGCGGCAGCAGGCCGGCCAGGCACTTGAGCAGGGTGGACTTGCCCGCGCCATTGGGGCCGACGATGCTGGTCCAGCAGCCCGCCCTGATGTCCAGTGACACCCCGTGCAGCACCGGTGTGCGGGCCGGGCCATGGCCCAGCTGCGCCTCGACGGCCTCGGCACGGAGGGCAGGGAAAGGCATGGGCGCGTTCATGCCGGACTCCCGGTGCGTACGGCGCCACGGTGCATCAGCCAGAGCAGATAACCGCCGCCCAGCACGGCGGTGAGCACACCCACGGGCAGTTCCTGCGGGGCGATCAGGCCGCGGGCCAGGGTGTCGGCCGCCATCAGCAGCACGCCGCCCACGAGGCTGGAGAGCAGCATGAGGTGGCCGTGCGTGGTCTTGACGATGGAGCGCACCAGGTGCGGCGCGGCCAGGCCGACGAAGGCGATCAGACCAGTTTGCGCCACCGCCGTGCCCGTGGCCAAGGCGAGCACGGCAACCAGGGCCGCGCGCATGGGCGCCACCGGCAGGCCCAGGCTGATGGCGGTGGCGTCGCCCAGGCTCAGGCCGTCGAGCACCCGCGCCAGCAGCCAGGCGGCCAGCCCGCACAGGCCCCACACGCCGGCCATCAGCACGCAGGAGGTCCAGCCGACAAAGGCCGTGGAGCCGAGCATGAAGGCCTGCATGGCCTGCAGGGAGTCGGGCGAGAACAGCAGCACCAGGTGCGTCATGGCGCCCAGCACCACCCCCACCACCACGCCGGCCAGCAGCAGGCGCAGGGTGTGGCCCACGCCGCGCGAGAGCACCAGGGTCAGCAGCACCGCGAGCACGGCGCCGATGAAGGCCGCGCCCGTGAGGCCCAGGCGCACCCAGACGCTGCTGGAAAACACGCTGACGGCGACGCCGCTGTTCATCATACTGCCCGCCCCGGCCGCTCCTCCGAGCATGCCCGCCGCGCCACCGAGCGCGGCCAGCGCCAGCGCCACGCCCAGCGCGGCGCCGGAAGCGCTGCCCAAGAGGTAGGGATCGGCCAGCGGGTTGCGAAACAGCCCTTGCGCCACGGCGCCCGCCAGGCCCAGCAGGGCGCCCGCGGCCCAGGCGCCCAGCGTGCGCGGCAGGCGGATCTCCCAGACGATCTGTTTTGCCATGGCGGTCTGTCCCGGGTCCAGGGCCGGGTTCAGCAGAGGCTGCAGCAGGTTCTCGAAGCCGGCGCTGCCCACACAGACGCCCAACGCCGCCAGGCCGAAGGCCAGCCACACGCTGATCAGCAGGGTCCAGGCCACCCGCGGCTGTTTCACGGTCTGGTTCCTGAGACTGTTTTAGGCGCCTTGCTCTCCAGGCAGCGGGCCATGAGGCGCGCGGCCTCGGCCATGCGGGGCCCGGGACGCACCAGCACATTGGCTTCTTCCGTGGGGAAGATGCAGACCCGCTGCTCGCGCAGCGCGCGTATGCCTTGCCAGCCGGGCCGGCTCATCAGGCCTTCGGCGCTGCGCTGGCCGATCATGATGAGATCGGGATTGGCACGCACGATGTATTCGGGGTTGAGCTTCGGAAAGGGGCCGAGCCCGGCGGGCACGATGTTCTGGACGCCCAGGCGGGTCAGGGTCTCGCCGATGAAGGACGACTCGCTGGCCGCATAGGGCCCGGGGTTGACCTCGAAATAGACCTTCACGCCGCGCACGCTGGCCGGCAGCGCCTGGGCCGCCGCCGACACCCCGGCATCGATGGCGCGCCAGATGCGCGCCGTGTCGGGCACCGCCAGCAGCTGACCCAGCTTGAACGTCACGCGCTGCACATCCTTGTGGCTCTTGGGCTCCAGCGCCACCACCTTGAGGCCCAGGGCCTCCAGCCGATCCCCCGCGCGGGAGGACGCGGCCATGAGCACCACATCGGGCTTGAGGGCCACGATGAGCTCGATGTTCGGGTCCAGGCCGCCGCCCAGCTGGGGCAGCTTCTGCAGGCTGGCCGGGAAGTTGGAATAACGGTCCACGCCCACGATGTGCTGGCAGCGCCCCAGCTCGCAGACGGTTTCGCTGAGCGAAGGCAGCAGGCTGACGATGCGCTGCGGCGGCTGCGCCAGCGTCACCAGCACGCCGCGGTCGTCGGTGATCTGCAATGCCGCGGCCGGCAGGCCCAGGGCCAGCAGGAGGCAGCCGAGCAGGCGTTTCATGGGCTTCCTTTCAGCGTGAGCGGCAGGCCCGCGGCCATCAAGGTCACGCGCTCGCAGACGCGCGCAACGTCCTGGTTGAGCCGGCCCAGGGTATCGACGAAGTCGCGCACCTCGCGGCCCATGGGGATCACGCCCAGGCCGATCTCGTTGCCGACCAGCACCACCGGGCCCGCGGCCGCGCGCAGGGCCTGCAGCATCGGCTCGATGGGCGGCTCGCCCGCAGCCCCGCTGGCCGGCATCAGATGGTTGGTGAGCCACAGGGTCAGGCAGTCCACCACGAGCAGGGTGTCGGGGCGGCTGTGCGCAGCCAGTGCCTGGGCCAGCTGCAGGGGTTCTTCCACCGTCTGCAAGCCCGGCACACGCAGGGCGCGTTCGCGCTGGTGGTGGTCGATGCGCGCGCGCATCTCCTCGTCGCCGGCGTGGGCCGTGGCGATCAGCACAGCGCGGTGCCGCGCAGATTGCGCCAGCCAGGTGCGTGCCAGACTTTCGGCGCGGCGCGACTTGCCGCTGCGCTGGCCGCCGAGGATGAGTTCGCTGCGTGCGAATGTGGCCCCCACGCTCGGCACTGACGTGTCCTCGCTGCCCCCCGAGGGGGGCCTCGCGCCTTGGGACGGCCAGTCGGCGCTCATGCTCGCGCTCCGCCAGTCGCGGCCCAGTCCACCACGATGCGGTGCAACCGGGTTATGCCGTCGGTGAGTGCCGCCGGCCCGGGCTGCAGGATGTCGGCCGACTTGATCTCGAAGAGCTGCTGGTGCTTCACGGCGGGCACGTCCTGCCAGCCGGGCCGCGCGGCCACCTTCTCGGGGCGGAATTTCTTGCCGCACCAGGAGCCGATGATGATGTCGGGCGCGCGGCGCACGATCTCCAGCGGATCGGCCACGATGCGCTGCTTGCCCATGGGCTGCTGGGCCAGCTCGGGAAAGATGTCCTCACCGCCGGCCATGCCCATGAGTTCGGAGACCCAGCGAATGGCGCTGATGGGCGGCTCGTCCCACTCCTCGAAGTACACGCGCGGGCGGCGCGGCAAGGCGGCCGCAGCGGCGCGGATGCCCTCCAGGCCCTGTTGCAGGGCCGCGATGCGCTGTGTGCCCTGTTCCGCCTGCCCCACCATCGCGGCCACCTGGTACATCATGGAAAAGATCTGGTCCACGCTGCGCTGGTTGAACACCGTGACGGGGATGCCCTTGCGGATGAGCTCGCTGGCGATGTCGGCCTGCAGGTCCGAGAAACCGAACACGCAGTCGGGCTGCAAGGCGACGATCTGTTCGATCTTCGCGCTCAGGAAGGCGCTGATCTTCGGTTTTTCCTCGCGCGCGCGGCGCGGCCGCACGGTGTAGCCCGAGATGCCGACGATGCGCCGCTCCTCGCCCAGCAGGTAGAGCCACTCGGTGGTCTCCTCGGTCAGGCAGACGATGCGCTGCGGGCCGGGCGCGGGCATGTCGCTCATGCGGCCGACTCCCGGGGAAGCGGCAGCCCCTCGCTGAAGAGCCGCCCCACCAGGGCCGGATCGGAGGGGAACCAGGCGTGGAAGTAGCTGGCCGCGATGGAGCCCTGCTGGTACACCGCCTCGCCCTCCCCGGCCGCAGCGGTCTGTGCGGGCCGCGTGGTGCGCAGCCGGGGCTGCAGCGGCGTGTCGCAGGTCGAATGGTGGAAGGTGTGACCGCGCAACTGCCCGTCACCGATTTGCAGACTCTGCGGGCCCAGTGCCGCCAGGCGTTTTTGCAGGGCGACCGTGCCGGGCAGCAGGCCCCAGAGCTCATGCGTGAGACCCGCGCCGTCGGTGAGCCGCTCGAACAGGGCCATCATGCCGCCGCATTCGGCCCACAGCGGCTTGTGCGCCGCCACGTGGGCCCGCAGGCTGTCGCGCAGGCCCAGGTTGGCGCCCAGGCGCGCGGCGTGCAGCTCCGGATAACCTCCGGGCAGCCAGACGGCGTCACAGGCCGGCAAGGCCTGGTCGGCCAGCGGCGAGAAAAAGACCACACGCGCGCCGAGGCGCTGCAGGCAGTCGATGTTGGCGGCGTAGATGAAGCAGAAGGCCGCGTCGCTGGCCACGGCCACCGTCTTGCCCTTGAGCAGCGCAGGCGGGGGAGCAACCACCTCAGGCGCGGGAAAGTCCACGCTCCAGCGCTGGCGCAGTTCGTCCAGCGTCAGGCGCCCCAGCGGGGTGTCGGCCAGGGCGTCGGCTGCGGCGTCCAGCCGCTGCTGCGCGTCACCCAGCTCGGTGGCGGCGACCAGACCCAGATGGCGTTCGGGCAGGACCAGGGCCGGGTTGCGCTGCACGGCGCCGAGCCAGTGCTGCGGCTCGCGCAGGCCCTGCTGCAGCATCCCGGCATGGCGCGCGCTGCCCACGCGGTTGGCCAGCACGCCGGCCCAGCGCAGGCCCGGCTGGTAGTGCTGCAGGCCGTGGGCCAGCGCGCCGAAGGTGCCGGCCATGGCCGAGGCGTCGATCACCGCGAGCACGGGCAGGCTGAAGTGCCGCGCCAGATCGGCCGCGCTGGGCTGACCGTCGTACAGGCCCATGACGCCCTCGACGATGATGAGGTCGGCCTCCCGCGCCGCCAGAGCCAGGCGCGCGCGGCAGTCGGCCTCGCCGGTCATCCACAGGTCCAGCTGGTGCACGGGGGCGCCGGTGGCCAGGGTGTGCCAGAACGGGTCCAGAAAATCCGGGCCGCACTTGAAGACCCGCACACGCCGTCCCTGGCGGGCATGCAGGCGCGCCAGCGCCGCCGTGACCGTGGTCTTGCCTTGCCCCGAGGCCGGGGCGGCAACGAGCACGGCGGGACAAGGCGCGGCTTTGGACATGGCGGTCATTGTGCCGCTGCGGGCGCCGGGCCCGGCGCCCAGGTCAGCGAGACGAAGAGCGAGCGGCCCGGCGTGGCATAGGTGTTGGCCAACTGGTACTGCGCATCGGTGGCGTTGTCCACACGCATCAGGACCGACCAGTCACGGGCGATCGAGGCGCGGGCATGCAGGCCGAGCAGCACATAACCGGGCAGGACCACGGTGTTGGCAGCGTCGTCATAGCGCCGACCCGAGAGCTGGGCGTCAGCGCCATAGGTCCAGCGGCCCTGGCGCGTGTCCGCACCGAGGGTGGCATGCTGGTTGGAACGGCGCGCCAGCATCAGGCCGGTGCTGCGGTCACGCGGGTCCTGCACGTCCAGGGACGCACGAAGGTTCACCTGGCCCGCGCGCTGGTTGCCCGAGAAGGTCAGACCTGCGTACTCGGCCTGGGCGGTGTTGGCATAACAGCCAAAGGACGAGGCGCACGGGCCGGGCGAGGAGAAGGTGATCAGGTTGCTGACCATGTTGCGATAGACGACCACCCCCCAGCTGGTCGTGCCTGCGCTGTAGCGCGCGCCCATCTCCACGTTGCGGCTGCTTTCCGGCTGCAGGGTGGCGACCCCGTACACGCTGAAGCGCTGGTACAGCGTGGGCGCACGGAAGGCCGTGCCGCCCGAGGCGGTGAGACGCCATGACGGGGTGAGCGCATAACCGTAGGCGATGCTGCCCGTGCCCTGGACACCGAATTCGCTGTCCTGGTCCTGGCGCGCATGCAGCTGCAGGCTGTGCTGCCTCTCGCTGCGACCGTAGCCCAGGGCCAGGCCGTTCTGCGAACGCTGGGTGGTCGGGGGCGTGGTGCTGGCGTTGTCGAGCTTGTCCTCGCGCCGCTCCAGGTCGGCCGTGAACAGCTGCGAGCCCACGCGGTACTCGTTCTGCAGCAGGTAACCGCGCAACTGGGTCAGCGTCTGGTAGGGTGAGGGCTTGGTTTCGTAACGGCTGCGCGAATCGCTCACGCTCAAGCGGGTGCTGTAGGCCCCGCTCCAGCGCGCCTGCCAGTTCAGCCCCGTGGTCTGCAGCTGGTGCAGGTTGCGGTCGTCATTGCTCGTGGCGCTGTCGTACTGGGAATCCAGATTGCTGGTCACTGCCGAGGCTTCCAGGCGATGGGCCGGGTCCAGCTGCAGGCCCAGGCGGGCGTTGACCGATTGCCGGCGGTAACCGTCGTCGTCCGGGTTCTGGTTGGCTGCGACACGGGAGTTGAAACCCCTGCTGCCTTCATCGCTCAGGCCCAGGGCATAGTCGAAAGCCTGTCGAGAACCGCTGAAACCGGCTTCCGCGCGGTAGGTGCCGTAGGTGCCGAGGCCGGCGCTCGCGTAAGGTGCAAACGGCCCCTCGCCCTTGCGGGTGAAGATCTGGATCACGCCGCCCATGGCGTCCGAACCATAGACCGCGCTGGCCGGACCGCGCAGCACCTCGATGCGGTCCACCATGCTCAGGGGGATGCTTTCCCAGGTTGCGCCGCCGGTGGACTGGGAATCCACGCGCACGCCGTCGATGTAGACCGCCGTGAAACGGGTCTCGGCGCCGCGCAGGTAGACACTCGTGGTGGAGCCCAGATTGCCGGTGCGCACGATCTCGACGCCGGGCACACGGGCCAGCACGTCGGCCAGGCCGACGGCGCCGCTGCGCTCGATGGTGTCGCGGTCCAGCACGCTGACATCGGCCACCAGGTCGCTCAGGGGCCGCACCGAGCGGGTGGCCGTGACCACGGTTTCGCCCAGAACAGCCACGGTCTGGGCCTGTGCAGTGAAGGAAAGGAATGCAGCGGCCAGCACCAGCCCGGCCGGGCGCGCGTACGAAGAACAGTTTTTCATGATGAAGAATGGAACCGAAGCCCTCCCCGGCTTCCCCGCCAGGGCATGGACGTCACGGTTGCGCGCAGGCGCACAACCACCTCATTGGCCGGTATCCGGGCTGGTGGAAACGACCTTCATCGCCTTCCCGGCTGCTTGTTCAGGGCAGCCAGTGGCTAAATGATGAAAGCGGCGTCTTGCGACGCGTCCACTTACCGTTGCGGGGGCAGCGCAGGTTAGGTTTGCCGGGTTGGCTCACCCTCCTGCTTCCCGTTGAACTGCGGCATGTGAACCACACCGCGAGCACCAACAGTCGTGATTTTACTTTCGAAATCTTGCCTAAACCCTACAATTGCAAGACAAATTTGAAGGCCTTATGTCGAATCCGAGCCAAATCGAACAGTTGGTCGAGCGTGTCGAGCGCCTGCTGGTGCGCCATGCGGAACTGCAGCGCACCAACGAGCTGCTGACCGATCAGCTCGATGCGCTGACGGCTGAACGCGACCAGCTCAAGTCACGTCTGGGCGCGGCGCGCTCCCGCGTCGACGCCTTGCTGGAGCGCCTGTCCGAGCCGGCCGAAACCGATGGCCCCAAGGACGCCGCATGAAACAGCTCGAGGTGCAGATCATGGGCCAGAGTTATCTGCTGGGCTGCCCCGAAGGCGGCGAAACCAGCCTGCTCGAAGCCGTGGAGCGCGTGGACACCGCCATGTGCAAGATCCGTGACGCCGGCAAGGTCAAGGCGCGCGACCGCATCGCCGTGCTGGCCGCGCTGAACCTGGCTTTCGAATTGAGCGACCGCGCCACCCCGGTGACGACCGCAGCGCCTCGTGCCGCCAGCCCCGTCGCCCATGGCAACGGGGCCGACGCCGTGCTGGGCGCGCTGATCGAACGGGTCGATACCGCGCTGGGGCAGGACGGACAGCTGATCTGACCCCCCGATGGCGCCAAGTCACACGGTGATGATGCCAAGGCCTACAATGGCCTCGTCTGCAATGCCATCGGGCTTTAAATTCCTTGAACCAATGCTCATTGAGCCCGGGCTTGGAAATTGCCTGGCTAGCGTGATCGTCTCGCGTCAGATGAACCCAAAGCCAACGCTGACCTCGCCCACCTGAACCCCGGTTCAGGATGCGGCCTGATGGCACTTGCAGACACCTATACTCCGCGCGCCCGACTCTTTTCCCCCGATGTTGCTTGAACCCCAGTTGATCGTTGAACTGGCCCTGATGGGCGTGTGTGCCGGATTTCTCGCAGGCCTGCTGGGCATCGGCGGGGGCATGATCATGGTGCCCTTCATGACCATCATCCTGGAGGCCAAGGACTTCCCGGCCGAGGTCGTGGTCAAGATGGCGGTGGCCACCTCGCTGGCCACGATCTGCTTCACATCGCTCTCCTCGG
>JAGWTL010000057.1 GCA_028869035.1 Burkholderiales bacterium
ATTCAGTATACTGAATGATGACCACCTGTCAAACCCCCGAGCCCTTGCTTGCCCTGATTTTCCGGATGTTTCCGACAATCGGCCGGCGCGGCGCTCAGGCCTTGGCGGCCAGGCGCAGCTTGCGGTCCGCGGTCTGGTTCTGGCGGTCGTAGAGGTGCACGAATTTGCGTAGCAGGCGCATGAACTCCTGCTGCTCGGCCGGCTCCAGGCTGTCCATCATGCCGTGGTAGAGCACATCCACCCCGGGCTTGAGTTCCAGCAGCACCTCTTCGCCCTCGGGGGTCAGGGACAGGCGGCGCTGGCGGCGCGGCAGCACCTCGCGCAGGATCCAGCCCTTGGTTTCCAGGCGCGCGGCGATGTCGGCCGTGGTGGAGGTGTCCAGCGCGATCAGCTGCGCCAGCGTGACCTGGTCGATGCCCGGGGTCTCGTGCAGGGTGCGCAGGATGGCGTACTGGATGGGGGTGACGTGGCGGCCATGCACCTCGTGGAACTTGGAGACGGCGATCTGCTGCGCGCGGCGGATCAGGTGGCCTGGTTCATCGTAGAGCTCGATGGAGAGGGGCGCATCGACGGTCTTGCTGTTCATGGCGGCTTCGGGGTGAAGTTGGCGTTCCTGAAGCCGGATTGTGCTTCATGCCGATGGCACTGGAGCCATGCAAAGTTACCGAAGAGCGACAAGATCCGTCCCGCACCAGACGAGTGGCGCCGGCTAATCGGCCGCCCACAAGGGCGCGGCCAGGCTCCGCAGCAGGAGCACCAGCCCGCGCCGGATGTTCAGAAACTCCATGCTTGTCATGTCCGCTGCTCTGCTATGGATTCATTCCCAGTGAAACTTGTGCAGCAGCCTGTGCAGGATGGGTGTGAACAGCAGCGCCGCCGTGACGATAAACACCAGGCCAGCGTACAGCGCATAACAACCGGCGAAAAGCTTGCCCCCGGTCGTGATCGGCAGATGGACCGGGCCCATGCCGCCCAGCAGCATGGCGGCATTGAGAAAAGCGTCCAGCCCGGACAGCCGCTCGAAATACACATAACCGGCCATGCCGGCCAGCAACGAAAGCAGCAGCAGAGCCAGCGCCAGAAAAAGGTGCCACAGGATGCGCCGGACAAAGCTGGCGTGCGGCAGGGGCGCCTGTTTTCTGGATTCGTACATGGCCTCGGCACTCCTTCTGTCTTGAAGCGGCCCCTTCGGCGGCAGGACACCGGCCCCACACCGGCCGCTCAGCGCGGCGTGCTGAGCTGGCCCTGCTGGGATACCGGCGGCGGCGCGGCGCTGTCCTGCATCTCGCGCGCGTTATCCACGAAATACTCGGTCTCGCCGAAGCAGGTGGAGGGGATGAACTTGTGCTGGCGGTAGTGCAGCACCACGCGCTTGCCCGCCAGCGCATTGATCTGCTGCACCACGGCACCGTCGCGCACCGTGAACTCGAACTTCTCGGGGATGGCGCCCGGCATGGTGACCATGGCGATCTCGCCCTCCCAGGTCTTGCAGAGCCAGCCCTTGCGTGAGAACTTCTGCACGTAACCAGCGCGCTCACCGTCGGCATAGCTCCACTGCAGCGCGATCCAGACCCAGGAGATGGCCAACAGGACCAGGAGGGCCAGGAAGGTAAGCAGCAGGCGTATCAGTTTGGCTTTCATGCCGTTTCTCCCGTCTTGAAATTCAGGCCGGTGCGTCGGCGCGCATCACGTCCATGGCCAGGCACAGATCGGCCCAGGCCTTGGCCTTGTCCTGCGGCGTGCGCAGCAGATAGGCCGGGTGGTAACTCACGACGACGGGCACGCCCTCGTAGTTGTGCACCTGGCCGCGCAGCTTGCCCAGAGGCAGAGTCGCCACATCGGGCACGCTGTGCTGCAGCAGCGACTGCGCGGCAAAACGGCCCAGGGCCAGGATGATCTGCGGCTGCTGCAGCGCCACCTGGCGGCGCAGATAGGACTCGCACTGCAGCACTTCTTCGGGCTGCGGGTTGCGGTTGGCCGGCGGTCGGCACTTGAGCACGTTGGCGATGTAGACCCCCTGCGCGCCCGTACCCTGGCGGTTCAGGCCGATGGCCTTGAGCATATTGTCCAGCAGCGCGCCGGCCTGGCCGACGAAGGGCTCACCCTGGAGGTCCTCGTTCTCGCCCGGCGCCTCGCCCACCACCAGCCAGCGTGCCTGCGTGTCGCCCACGCCGAACACCGTGTTCTTGCGGCTCTGGCACAGGCCGCAAGCCTGGCAGCTGGCGACGGCCTGCTGCAACGCATCCCAGTCCATGGCCGCGATCTCGGCCGGCATGGCGCGAGCGGAGGAAACAGAAGGAGAAGGCAGAACTGCAGCCGGCATGGCCCGCGTGGCCGGGCGCGCCACGGCCACGCGGGCCGCCGGCACGGCGCCCTCCCCCCCTGGAGGGGGGCTGGGGGGGGCGTCGTCCAATACGCCCAATGGGGGTGAAGGTCCCCAGACCTTCACCCCCATCTCGGCAAGCATCGCGCGCTGGCGCGTATCCAATTGCAGACTCATGAGCCGATCTTACAGACGCAGGCTCATGACCACCGCGTCCTCGCGCTGGCCGTGCGCGGCCGGGTAGTAGTTCTTGCGCAGGCCGACGCGGCGGTAGCCATGCGACTCGTAGATGGCGATGGCCCGCGTGTTGCCCACGCGCACTTCCAGCCACAGCCATTGCGCGCCCAGGCCACGCGCCCACAGGGCCATGGCGTCGAGCATGACACGTCCCCAGCCCTGACGCTGGTACTCGGGCGCCACGGTGATGTTGAGCAGGTGCACCTCGTCCACGCCCTGCATGGCCACGTAATAACCCAGCAGCTCCTCGCCGGCCAGCAGCACGCGGGCGTGGTAGCCGGTGCGCAGCGCATCCATGAAATTGCCCCGCGTCCAGGGATGCGGGTAGGCCCGCTGCTCGATCTGCAGCAATTGCTCAAGCCGCGTGGTTTCCAGCGGCTCGAAGCGGGCTTCGACGGGTTCGAGGACGGCGCTCATGCCAGGGCCTACTTACACTGATTTCTCAAGTGCGAACGGGGTGAAAACGGCGCCAATCCAGGCGCACGACGACGCCCAGGCGGACCGCCCTGGGCGAGGAGTGCAACGACGAGTGGCGCCGTTTTCACCCCGTTCCCTGCGGGTTGCGGCCAAAAAAGCCATGTGGGATGTTGCGCGGACTGTGGCCGGGGGATGGCTCCGGCGGCGTCCACGCGCCTATCGCATGACTTTTTTGATCCGCAACGCATCTTGAGAAATCAGTGTGAGCAGGCCCTAATGCTCAGCGGGCGGCCTTGGCGGCGGCACGCTCTTCTGTGGTCAAGGCCACTTTATCGCGGATGTAACGCGGCAGGGCATCGGCCGCGGCCACGGCGTTGCCTCCGGCCAACAGGGCCGGCGCCAGGCGCAGCATGGCCGCCGCCGTGGGCAGGGCCTGCCAGCAAGGGAGGTCTGCGGGCAGCGGCAGACGCTCGCCGTATTCGGCAAAGACATTGCCGGCCAGGGCCTGGGCATCACCCAGCGCCAGTTGCTCAGGCTTGAGCAGGCTGAAATCGGCCTGCTGCGCCCAACGGCCCTGCGCGTAGGCATAGGGCGCGGCATAAAGCTCACCCATGCGCGCGTCGAGCAGGGCCAGCAGGCGCAGGCTCTGCGCCTGCTGGCCCTGCTGCGCACGGGCTTCCTCGGCCACTGCCAGCAGGGTGTCCACCGGCAGCAGGGGCACATCCGCGCCAAAACCCAGGCCCTGGGCCACCGCGCAGGCGGTGCGCAGGCCGGTGAAGGAGCCCGGCCCGCAGCCGAAGGCGATGGCATCGAGCGCCTCGAAGCCCAGCCCGGCCTCGGCCATCAGGGTCTCAATGGCCGGGATCAGCGCGCTGGAAGCCTGGGCGCCGCCGGCCCCGGTGTGCTGCCACACGCGCGGCGCGCCGTCGACCTCGCGCGTGACGGCGATCGAGATCAGTTCGGTGCTGGTGTCGAAGGCGAGCAGTTTCATGTCTGTTTGCGTACCCCGAAGGTGATCCCCACCGTCACCAGCACCAGGCCGGCCAGCAGGTTCCAGTACAGCGGCTCGTCCAGGAAGATCACCGCGCCCAGGGCCGAGAGGCCGGGTACCAGGGCCGTGATCATGGTCGAGCGCACCGGGCCGAAGTACTGGATCATGCGCACGAAAGTCATGCCCGAGATCACCACCGAGCCCAGGCCCTGGAAAACCACCTGGAACAGCAGCTCGCCCAGGGGCGCCGAGAACAGCCGGCTTTCGATGGCGCCCAGTCCCTGCAGCAGCAGGTAGAACGGTACATAACTGAAGAGCGCGAACACCGTGACGGCCGTGGTGGCGCGCACGGCGTCCAGGGCGTGGCGGCGCGCCAGCACGCTGTAGACCGACCAGCTCAGCGCCGCGCTCATGAAGAGCAGGTCGCCCTTCCAGACCTCACCGCCCTCGAAGGCCCGCAGCAGGCTGGTCCCGCCCACCAGCAGGTCACCCCCCACGATGCAGGCCAGGCCGATGGCGCGCGCCGGTGAGATGGGCGTGTGCAGCATCAGCGCCGCCAGCAGCGTGGTCCACAGGGGCAGGCTGCCCGGCATCAGCACCGAGGCATGCGCCGCCGGGGCGTAAAAGAAACCCGCGTAGGCCAGCAGGGCGTAACCGAAACCGCCGAACACGCCGCACAGCGCCGTCACGCGCAGCGCCAGCGGCGAGAGGCCGAAGAAGGAAGAAGCCGTGTCCGTCCCCCGCGCGCGGTCGCGCCGCACCAGCCACCAGCCCAGGGGCAGGAGCACGACACTGGCGCCGATGATGCGCGCCAGTGCAATGTCGAAGGGACCCAGCGAGCCCCGGGCCGAAGCCCGGGCGATGACGATGAAGGCGGTCCAGATGCCGACGGTGATGACCGCCGCCGCGATGCCGAGGGTGCGCGGTGACAGGCCCTTGAGGAAATGCATGCCCGCATTATCGGCGGCCGGCGTTAGACTCGTTGCCATGTCGACCTTGCGCGCCTCCCTCCTGCCCCTGCTCGCCGGCTTGCTGCTCTTGCCCGGCGGCCCGGCCCACGCCCGGGACACCGCCCTACCCCCCACCGTCGCCAAGGCACTGGCCCGCGCCCAGGTGCCGGTCGAAGCGGTGAGTGTGGTGGTCGAGGAAGCCGGGGGCAACAACGCGCCGCTGCTCAGCCACCGCGCGGGCACGCCCATGAACCCGGCCTCGGTGATGAAGCTGGTGACCACCCTGGCCGCGCTGGAAACCCTGGGGCCGGGCTGGAGCTGGTCCACGCCGGTGTATGTGGAAGGCACGGTGCGCGAGAGCACGCTCTACGGCAACCTGTACATCAAGGGCCAGGGCGATCCCAAGCTGGTGGCCGAACGCATCTGGCTGCTGCTGCGCCGCGTGCAGGGCCTGGACATCCGCAAGATCGCGGGCGACATCGTGCTCGACCGCAGCGCCTTCGAAACCGTGGCGGTCGACCCGGCCGAGTTCGACGGCGAACCGCTGCGCCCCTACAACGCCGCGCCCGACGCCCTGCTGCTGAACTTCAAATCGGTGCTCATGACTTTCGTGCCTGACCGCGCCGCCAACACCGCCCATGTGCACGTCGAGCCGCCACTGGCCGGCGTGTCCTGGCCCAGCCATGTGCCGCTGCGCGATAGCGAGTGCAACGACTACCGCGGCGCGCTGCGCGCCGACTTCTCCGACCCGGCGCAGCCACGTTTCGCTGGCCGTTACCCGGTGGGCTGCGGCGAGAAGGTCTGGCCCCTGGCTTATGCCGATCCGGCCGGCTATGGCCCGCGCGCCATCGAAGGCATGTGGCGTGCCATCGGCGGGCAGCTGCAGGGCCGGGTGCGTTACGGATCGGTGCCGGTAGCACTGACGCCGGCCTTCGCGCTGGAGTCGCCGCCCCTGGCCGAGGTCGTGCGCGACATCAACAAGTACAGCAACAACGTGATGACGCAGCAGCTCTTCCTCACGCTGAGCCTGCAGCAACAGGGCAAGGGCACCCTGGCCGGCTCGCGCGAACTGCTGCAGGACTGGTGGCGCCAGCGCTTCGGCGCCGGCGAGGCGCCGCAGATCGCCAATGGTTCGGGCCTGTCGCGCGAGGACCGCATGAGCGCCACGGCCCTGGCCCGCCTGCTGCAGTACGCCTGGTCTTCGCCGCTGATGCCCGAGCTCATGAGTTCCCTGCCCATCAGCGGCCTGGACGGCACGCTGCGGCCCAGCCGCTGGCACGCCCAGGGCCAGGCCCACCTGAAGACCGGCAGCCTGCGCGACGTGGCCTCGATCGCCGGCATCGTGCATGCCGAGAGCGGGCGGCGTTATGTGCTCGTGGCCCTGGTCAACCACCCCAATGCCGGCGCCGTGCGCCCGGCCCTGGAAGCCCTGGTGGACTGGACCGCCCGGTTGCCGTCAGACCGCAAGAAAAAAACCGAGTGACCCCGACGCTTCACGCAACACGAAACCCATGGACGACCTGATCGGTTACCTCGCCGCCAGCCTGACCACCCTGAGCTTTCTGCCCCAGGTCCTGCACACTTTCCGCACGCGCGACGTCAGCGGCATTTCGCTGGGCATGTACAGCATGTTCGCCACGGGCGTGGCCCTGTGGCTGGTCTACGGCCTGCTGCTGGGCGCCTGGCCCATCGTGGTGGCCAACGCGGTCACGCTGGTCCTGGCCCTGGCCATCCTGGTGATGAAGCTGCGTTACCGCCAAGGACGCTGACGACGCTCAGAGCATGGCCAGCATGGTGACCACCGTGCCCCCCATGGCCAGAGTCGCCAGCCAGCCCAGCCAGCGCAGGCGCAGGCTGATCACATGCTCCCCCATGACAGCAGGGCGCGAAGCCAGCAGCATCATGACCCCCATGATGGGCACCGCAATCACACCATTGAGCACCGCCGCGCCAAACAGCGCCTTGACCGGATCGATCGGCGTGAAACACAGGGCGACGCCTCCGAGCGTGGCGATGGCCACCACGCCATAAAAGCCCAGCCCCTCACCCTTGTCCAGCCGCAGGCTCAGGCTGCCGTCCCAACCAGCGGCTTCCGCCACGGCATAGGCGGCCGAACCCGCCAGCACGGGGACGGCCAGCATGCCCGTGCCGATGATGCCCAGACTGAAGAGCAGAAAGGTCAGTTCACCCGCCAGCGGACGCAAGGCCTCGGCCGCCTGGGCTGACGTCTGGATATCGCGTACCCCGGCCGCATGCAGGGTCGCTCCCGCGCTCAGGATGATGAAAAACGCAATGAGGTTGGAGAAGGCCATGCCCACCAGCGTGTCCCACTTGATGCGCCGCAGGTGGCTGCGCACCTGCTGTGGCGTATGCGGCTGGCCCGGCCCCCCATTCACGTCCTCCATCTCCTGGGCGGCCTGCCAGAAGAACAGGTAGGGGCTGATGGTGGTGCCGAACACCGCCACGATGGTAAGCAGTGTTTCTTTCGAGCCCGGCAGCTGCGGCCAGACGATCTGCTGCGCCACCTGCCACCATTCGACGTGCAGGGTGAAGACCACGGCCACATAGGACAACAGTGTCAGCGTCAGCCATTTGAGCCAGCGGACGTACGCGGCATAACTCAGGAACACCTGCAACAACAGGCAGAGCAGGCCGAAAGTCACGGCGTAAACGTGCGCCGAGCCCCCCAGCAGCAAGCGCAAGGCCTCGGCCATGGCGGCAATGTCTGCGGCAAGGTTCAAGGTGTTGGCCAGCACCAGCATGCCAACAATGGCCAGCAAGACCGGCCGGGGAAAACTTCGCTTGATATTGGTCGTCAGGCCATGCCCCGTCACGTGGCCGATGCGCGCGCTGATCATCTGAATCGCCACCATCAGCGGCAAGGTGAAGATGACCGTCCACAGCATGGCGAAACCGAACTGGGCTCCCGCCTGCGAATAGGTGGCAATGCCGCTTGGATCGTCGTCGGCCGCGCCGGTGATCAAGCCGGGTCCGAGTCTGCGCATGGATTCCAGCTTCATGTTTCGGTCTCCCTTGCGCAAGCGGGGGCTGCTGCATCGCAATCCACTGTACTACGGAACGCGTCCCTGGCCCAGCCTGTTTCAGCTTGCGGCGGCGCGCTGCAGGCGGTCGCGCACGCCTTCCCAGTCCGAAGTCTCGGGCGGGGTCTCGACCCAGATCAGGTTCACACCCTGCGCATCGAAATCACGCAGCACGGCAAACAGCTGCTGCGCCGCGGCTGCCGCGTCGTCGGGCATGCGACGGTACAGCGCTTGCGCGGAAGGCACGCGCAGCATGCTGCGCGCGTAGACGGCGATGGTGGCGCCGTCGAAGTCCTTGCCCAGCACGTCCAGCGCCGTCTGCAAGGCGCGGCCCTCCATGAGCCTGACCTTGGCCTTCGGTGCGTAATGGGCCTCCAGCGTGCCCGAGGCACGCGGGGCCGGCGCGGCCAGTTCTTCCTTGTCGCGCAGGCGCTGGCCACTGGTCGCCTCGATCTGCTCGCGCGTGATGCGACCCGGGCGCAGCAGCACAGGCGCGCCGCGCGTGCAATCGATGATGGTGGATTCGATGCCGACCTCGCAGGAGCCGCCGTCCAGGATCAGCAGGTTGTCGCCGAACTCGCCCTGCACATGCGCAGCCGTGGTCGGGCTGACACGACCGAACTGGTTGGCGCTGGGCGCGGCCACACCGTGCACGCCCAGCGTGCGCGCGGCCAGCAGCAGGGCCTGGGCCATGGGGTGCGCGGGGCAGCGCAGACCGATGGAATCTTGCCCGCCGGCCGCCGCCGCGCCCACGTCCGGGTGGCGCGGCAGGATCAGGGTCAGCGGTCCGGGCCAGAAGGCCTGCATGAGTTTGTGCGCGAAGGCCGGCACCTCGCGCGCGAAGTGCGCCACGCCAGAGGCATCGGCCACGTGCACGATCAGCGGGTGGTCACTGGGCCGGCCCTTGGCGGCAAAGATCTTGGCCACGGCCGCATCGCTGCCTGCGTCGGCCCCCAGGCCGTAGACGGTTTCGGTGGGCAAACCCACCAGTTCGCCCGCGCGCAGGGCTTGCGCCGCAGTGCTCACCGAGGTCGGGTCCCGTCCGTCGAGGATCATGTTCAAAAGGGCGCGATGCCCAGGATTTTGGCTGCCGCCAAGGCGTTGGCGCGGACTTCATCCACTGTCTTGCCGGTGATGTTGAGATGGCCCATCTTGCGGCCGGGCTTGGCATCGAGCTTGCCGTAGAGATGCAGGTGCGCGCCGGGCAGCGCCAGCACCTGGTCCCAGGGCGGCACGCCCTTGAAAGCCAGCCAGATGTCGCCCAGCAGGTTGAGCATGATGCTGGGACTGTGCAGGCGCGGCTGCACCAGGGGCAGGCCGGCCAGCGTGCGCACCTGCAGGTCGAACTGCGAATGGTCGCAGGCGTCCATGCTGTAGTGGCCGCTGTTGTGCGGGCGCGGGGCCATCTCGTTGACCACCAGCGAGCCGTCCTGCAGGATGAAGAACTCGACGCAGAGCACGCCCACGTACTGCAGACCTTCGGCGATGGACCTGGTGGCGGCGACGGCCTGTGCCGCGAGTGCAGACTGCACATTGCCCTCAAACACTTCCGTCACGGCCAGAATGCCCTCGCGGTGCAGATTGCGCTGCACAGGTAGGTTGACCATCTGCCCGTCGGCGCCGCGCGCCACGATGACCGAGCACTCGGCCGCCAGGGGCAGCATCTTTTCCAGCACGCAGGGCACCTGCCTGAGCTCGTCCCAGGCCGCGGCCAGCTCGGCGCGTGTCTTCACGCGCATCTGACCCTTGCCGTCGTAGCCCATGCGGGCGGTCTTGAGGATGCCGGGAAAAAGGTCTGCCCCCACGCTTGTCACTTCGTGTACTGCGCTGCCCCCCGGGGGGGCGCTCGCTTGCTTGGGGCGGCCCTGCGCGGCGCTCGACTCGCCGAGCACGGCGGCCAGCTGGGCCGCGGTTTCGATGACCGCATGCGGCGCCACCGGCACCCCACAGCGCGTGAAATGCGCCTTCTCCTGCGCACGGTCCTGCGCGATCGCCACGGCGTCGGCGCCGGGCGCCACCGGGCGCTGCGCGCCCAGGGTGCGCAGCGCGGGTGCGGGCACGTTCTCGAACTCGGTGGTGATGGCCGCGCTGCACTGGATCAGCCGGGCCAGGCCCTGCTCATCAAGGTAGGCCGTCTGGATGTGGTGATGGCTGACCCGGCCGGCCGGGCTGGCGGCATCGGGGTCGAGCACGGCGGTGAAATAGCCCATGCGCTGGGCCGCGTGCACGAACATGCGGCCCAGCTGGCCGCCGCCCATCACGCCCAGGGTGGCGGGCTGACCGTTGACCAGGGTGCCCGGGAGGATGACGCTCTTCATATCGCGGGGGGCAGACTCATGCCGCGCGCGGTGGCGGTCTGCTCGGCACGGTAGGCCTCGAGCCGGGCGCGCAGGGCCGGGTCTTCGTTGGCCAGCATGGCGACGGCGAAGAGCGCGGCGTTGGCGGCGCCGGCGCTGCCGATGGCAAAGGTGGCCACCGGGATGCCCTTGGGCATCTGCACGATGCTGTGCAGGGAATCGACCCCCTGCAGGTGCTTGCTGGGCACCGGCACGCCCAGCACCGGCACTGTGGTCTTGGAAGCCAGCATGCCCGGCAGGTGGGCCGCGCCACCGGCGCCGGCGATGATGGCCTTGAGCCCGCGACCGGCCGCGCCCTCGGCATAGGCGAACATGTCATCGGGCATGCGGTGCGCTGACACGACCTTGGCTTCGTGGGCGATGCCAAAGTGGTGGAGAATCTGGACTGCCTGTTGCATGGTGTCCCAGTCGGAGCTGGAGCCCATGACGACGCCGATGAGTGTTTTCATCCCCCGAATTTTACTTTCCCGCCCCGGATCGCCCCAAATGATAGCCATCACCACCGAAAACTTTGAAACCGAGGTCGTCCACGCCTCCCAGTCCGTGCCCGTGCTGGTGGACTTCTGGGCCCCCTGGTGCGGCCCCTGCAAGTCCCTGAGCCCCATTCTGGAAAAACTGGAAACCGCCTACGAAGGCCGCTTCGTGCTCGCCACGGTCAATTCCGACGAACAGCAGGAACTGGCCGCAGCCTTCGGCATCCGCAGCATTCCGACCTGCGTGCTGATGATGGGCGGCAAGCCGGTGGACGGCTTCATGGGGGCCCTGCCCGAAGGCAAGCTGCGCGAGTTCCTCGACAAGCACCTGCCCGGCGAGGGCCGGCTGCAAGCGCAGGAAGAGCCCGACGAAGCCCAGGAGGCTCTGGCCTCAGGTGACATCGATGGCGCTATCGCCCGCATGAACGAGGCCCTGCAGGCCGAGCCCGGCAACGACGAGTTGCGTTACGACTACGCCAAGCTGCTGATCGGCACAGGCCACCTGGCCGAGGCGGCCAGTGCGCTGGCCCCGGCGCTGGCGCAGATTCCGGTGCCGCTGCGCTTCGAGGCCCTGCAGCAATGGCTCAACGCGATCGAGTTCGTCAGCAACGACCCGCGCGGCGAGTGGCCGCTGGAGAAGTTTGACGGACTGATCGCCACCGACAAACGTGACTTCGAAGCCCGCTTCGCCAAGGCCCGCCTGCTGATGGTGGCCAACGAATGGGTGGGCGCGCTGGACGAACTGCTGGAGATCATCATGCGCGACAAGAAGTGGGGCGGGGAGGCCCCGCGCAAGACCTTCATTGCCATCCTGGAGCTGCTCACCCCACCGAAGCCCAAGACCAGCGGCCCCGAGGCCAGCGGCAAGACAGCCGGCGGCATCGAACTGGCCGGCCACGCCACGGTGGAGCAGGACGAGCAGGCGGCCCTGGTCTCGGCTTATCGCCGCAAGCTCAGCATGATGCTGAACTGACCCCCCCCGAGACGCTTCGCGTCTCCCCCTCAAGGGGGGCGCACCCAGCGGCCTGGCAGAGCCAGTTTTCCGCGGGTGCCCTGGTTCAATCCCCGCGTATCGTCCGAAAGAGAGCGCTCAGGCGGTCAGCCGGGTCAGCGCCTCGCGGTATTTGGCCGCGGTCTTCTCGATCACCTCTTGCGGCAGCTTGGGCGCGGGCGCCTTCTTGCCCCAGGGCCGGCCATCGACCTTCGCCGTCTCCAGCCAGTCGCGCAGGAACTGCTTGTCGTAGCTGGGCGGGTTGGCGCCCTCTTTGTAGCCTTCCACGGGCCAGTAACGCGAGGAGTCCGGCGTGAGTACCTCGTCCATGAGCACCAGCTTGCCGTCAGGGGTCAGGCCGAACTCGAACTTGGTGTCGGCAATGATGATGCCCTTCTTCAG
>JAGWTL010000384.1 GCA_028869035.1 Burkholderiales bacterium
GAGCGCAAGGCGGACGGAGCGCAGGAACCGGAACGTACTTGGGTACGTGAGGATTCCGAGCACCGCCCAACGCCGCGATCGGGCCGCGCAGTAGATTTATTCACCAATTTCTTCAGGGCTGCAGCCACCAGAGCCATACCAGCCCCGCCAGGATGCTGCACAGGCCGAAGAAACGGATCTGCCCGTCGCTCAGGCCCAGGATCTGGGTGAACATGCGCCGCCAGCCGCCGGGCGACAGAAAGGGAAACAGGCCCTCGATCACCAGGACGAGGGCCATGGCCAGCCAGAAAGTGGTGCTGTCCACTATTTGCGCGACGCTGCGCCCTGGCCGCGGAAGACCTTGAAGAACTCCGAGCTGCTGGGGTCGAGCACCATCACGTCGCTCTTGCTGGCAAAGCTGGCCTTGTAGGCCTCCAGGCTGCGGTAGAACTGCGCAAAGGACGGGTCGCGGCCGAAAGCGTCGGCGTAGATGCGGGCCGCCTGGGCGTCGCCCTCGCCCTTGATCTTCTGCGCGTCACGGTAGGCATTGGCCACCGCCACATCGCGCTGGCGGTCGGCGTCGGCGCGGATCTTCTCGCCCTCGGCCGCGCCGGTGGAACGCAACTCGTTGGCCACGCGCTTGCGCTCGGCCGTCATGCGGCCGTAGACCGACTCGGTGATGGACTCCACGTAATCCACGCGCGTGATACGCACGTCCACCACGTCGATGCCCCAGGGCTTCTCCCCTCGAACCGCCGCCAGAACCTCGTCCTTGACGTCGTTCATCAGCGCCTCGCGCTTGAGCGAGAGCAGCTCCTTGACAGTGCGCTTGTTGATCTCTTCCTGGAAGGCGTTGCGCACCACGCGGTTGAGCTGGCTGGTGCCGGCGGCCTCGTTCAGGCCCACGTTGCGGATGTACTCGGTGGGATCGCTGATGCGCCAGCGCACGTACCAGTCGATCACCACGCGCTGCTTCTCCGCCGTCAGCATGGGCTCGTTGTCGGGGCTGTCCAGCGTGAGCAGGCGCTTGTCGATATAGGTGACGTTCTGGAAAGGCGGCGGCAGCTTGACGTTGAGGCCGGGCTCGGTGATGACTTCCTTGATCTGGCCCAGGGCGTAGACCACGCCGAACTGGCGCTGGTCGACCACGAAGAGCATGGAGCTGGCCAGTGCCAGCAGCACCAGCAGGGAGGAAAGGATGAGGCCGATACGGTTCATGTTCTGGATCTCCTATCGGACTTCACGTTCACGCGAACGCAGGTTCTGGCGCGAGCGCGCGTCGGCGGCCGAAGACGGCGTCGTCTGCGGCGGCACGGCCGTGGGCGCCGGGCCCTGCATGAGGGGCGCGGCAGCCTCGTCACCGCCCAGCTGCATGATCTTGTCCAGCGGCAGGTACAGCAGGTTGGAGCCCTGCTTGGAATCCACCAGCACCTTGGTCACATTGCTGTAGATCTGCTGCATGGATTCGAGGTAAAGGCGGTCGCGTGTGACCTGCGGCGCCTTCTGGTACTCGGCCAGCACCGAGCGGAAGCGCTGCCCGTCACCCTGGGCCTGGGCCACGATGCGCGACTTGTAACCTTCGGCCTCCTCCTTCAGGCGCGAGGCGGTACCGATGGCGCGCGGCACCACGTCGTTGGCATAGGCCTGGGCCTCGTTCTTGAGGCGCTCGCGCTCCTGCCCGGCCTTGAGCACGTCGTCGAAGGCGGCCTGCACCTGCTCGGGCGGACGCACACCGCCCTGCTGCAGGTTGATGCCCACCACCTCGATGCCGACCTTGTAGCGGTCCAGGATGTCCTGCATGAGCTTGCGCACGCGCGGGGCAATCTGGTCACGCTCCTCGGACAGGGCCGAGTCCATCTTCATCTTGCCCACCACCTCGCGCACCGCGGTCTC
Organism: Burkholderiales bacterium; assembly: GCA_028869035.1. Taxonomy (GTDB): domain Bacteria; phylum Pseudomonadota; class Gammaproteobacteria; order Burkholderiales; family Burkholderiaceae_C; genus Hylemonella. Next base: position 1,873 of record JAGWTL010000384.1, read on the forward strand.
GGCGGCCTGCACCACGGCGCTGGCCGGGTCGCGGCTCTCGAACAGATAGGCACGCGCGTCGTTCAGGCGGTACTGCACGGCGAACTTGATCTCGACGATGTTCTCGTCCGCGGTCAGCATGGCCGACTCGCGCAGGCCGGTGGCCTTGATGACCACGTCTCGCCCGACATCGACCGAGCGGATCTGCGTCACGAAAATCAGTTCATGGCGCTGGATCGGGTACGGCAGGCGCCAGTTGAAACCGGCACCCACGGTGGACTTGTACTTGCCGAACTGGGTGATGACGGCCTGCTGGCCTTCCTGCACGATGAAAAAACCCGTGCCCAGCCAGACCAGCAAGGCGCCGCCCAAGACTACGCCCAGGCCCAGATTGCCCAGAAAGCCAGGCAAACCGCCCGGGCCCCCGTTGTGGCCGCCACCAGAGGGCGGGCGACTCCCCGCCCCTTTGCCACCAAACAACTGGCCCAGCTTCTGGTTGAAGTCGCGCCAGAGTTCGTCCAGGTCAGGCGGCCCACCGGCCTGGCCCGGCTG
>JAGWTL010000058.1 GCA_028869035.1 Burkholderiales bacterium
AGCCCTTGGCGATGTAGTTGCGCACGAACCAGATCACGATGGCGCCGGGCACGATGGTCAGCGTGCCGGCCGCGGCCAGCACGGCCCAGTCCATGCCGGCCGCGGACACAGTGCGTGTCATGGTGGCCACGATGGGCTTGGCATCGACGCTGGTCAGGGTGCGCGCCATCAGCAGCTCTACCCAGCTGAACATGAAGCAGAAGAAGGCCGCCACACCGACGCCGGACTTGATCAGCGGCATGAAGATGGTCAGGAAAAAGCGCGGGAAGGAATAGCCGTCGATGTAGGCGGTCTCGTCGATCTCGCGAGGGATGCCGCTCATGAAGCCTTCGAGGATCCAGACCGCCAGCGGCACGTTGAACACCAGATGCGCCAGCGCCACGGCGATGTGCGTGTCCATCAGGCCCAAGGTCGTGTAGAGCTGGAAGAAGGGCAGCAGGAACACCGCAGGCGGCGTCATGCGGTTGGTGAGCAGCCAGAAGAACACGTGCTTGTCGCCGAGGAATCGGTAGCGCGAAAAGGCATAGGCGGCCGGCAACGCCACGGCGATGGAGATGATCGTGTTCAGCGCCACATAGATCATCGAGTTCACGTAACCCATGTACCAGGCCGGATCGGTGAAGATGACCTTGTAGTTGTCCCAGGTGAACGGCTGAGGCCACAGCGCGAAGGTCGAGAGGATCTCCTCGTTGGTGCGGAAGGACATGTTGACCATCCAGTAGATCGGCAGGATGGCGAACAGCAGATAGGCCAGCAGGAACAGCACCCTCAGGCGCGGCAAGCGCAGGAACGGCTTAGCCATGGCTGGCCTCCCTGTCCGACGTGCCCACGCGCTGCATCCAGTTGTAGAGCACGAAGCAAAGCAGCAAGATGATGAGGAAATAGATCAGCGAGAACGCCGCGGCCGGCCCCAGGTCGAACTGGCCCACGGCCTTCTGCGTCAGGTACTGGCTCAGGAAGGTCGTCGCATTGCCCGGCCCGCCGCCGGTGAGCACAAAGGGTTCGGTGTAGATCATGAAACTGTCCATGAAACGCAGCAGCACGGCGATCATGAGCACACCGCGCAGCTTGGGCAGCTGGATGTAGCGGAACACCGCCAGGCGGCTGGCGCCGTCGATGCGCGCCGCCTGGTAGTAGGCATCGGGGATGCTGCGCAGGCCGGCGTAGCAGAGCAGCGCCACCAGCGGCGTCCAGTGCCAGATGTCCATCACCAGCACCGTGACCCAGGCGTCGCGCGCGCTGCCGGTATAGCTGTAGTCGATGCCCAGCCGGGCCAGCGCGGCGCCGAGCAGGCCGATGTCGGTGCGGCCGTAGATCTGCCAGATCGTGCCCACCACGTTCCACGGGATCAGCAGCGAGATCGCCACCAGCACCAGCACGACCGAGGCGCGCCGCCCCTGCGCCGGCATGGACAGGGCCAGGGCGATGCCCAGCGGAATCTCGATCAGCAGCACCGAGCAGGAATAGACCATCTGCCGCCACAGCGCGGCGTGCAGCTCCTCGTCGCGCATCACCGCCTTGAACCATTCCGTGCCGACAAAGACACGGCGCTCGGGGCTGATGATGTCCTGCACCGAGTAGTTCACCACCGTCATCAGCGGCAGGATGGCCGAGAAGGCCACGCAGACCACCACGGGCAGGATCAGCCACCAGGCTTTCTGATTGACGGGTTTCATGCGCCCGACTCCTTGCCTCGCGACCCCAGCAACCGGCCGTCGCGGTAATAACAACTGCGTGGACCCACCAGCTTGAGCCCCACGCGGGCCCCGGCCACGGGCAGCGCCTCGTCCAGCCCCAGGCGCGCGCGCACCAGTGTGTCGCCGAGGCGTGCCGTCAGCAGGCCATAGGTGCCCACATCCTGGCAGCTCAGCACCTGCGCGCCCAGCACACCGGGCGCGCCTTCCGGCGCCAGCGTCACGTATTCCGGCCGCACGCCCAGCGTGAATTCGCCCGCCGTGGCCAGCAGCTGCGCATCGACACCACCCTCCATCGCCACCGGCCAGCCCGCCACCTGCAACGCGCCGCCGCGCCAGGCCGCGGGCAGGAAGTTCATGCCCGGCGAGCCGATGAAGTGCCCGACGAAGGTGTGCTCGGGCCTTTCGAACAGCGCGTCGGCCGTGCCGACCTGTACCACCCGGCCCTCGGTCATCACCACCACCTGGTCGGCGAAGGTCAGCGCCTCCACCTGGTCGTGCGTGACATAGATCAGCGTGAGCTTGAGTTCGTGGTGGATCTGCTTGAGCTTGCGGCGCAGCTTCCACTTCAGGTGCGGGTCGATCACGGTCAGCGGCTCGTCGAAGAGCACGGCGGACACGTCTTCACGCACCAGGCCGCGGCCGAGCGAGATCTTCTGCTTGGCATCGGCCGCCAGCCCCGCCGCCCGCTGGTCCAGCTGGCCGCTGAGTTCGAGCATCTCGGCGATCGCGCCCACGCGCTGGCGGATGCGCTCGGGTGCGACCTTGCGGTTGCGCAGCGGGAAGGCCAGATTCTCCCCGACGGTCATGGTGTCGTAGATCACCGGGAACTGGAACACCTGGGCGATGTTGCGTTCCTGCGGCGTGCGTGGCGTCACGTCCTGCCCGCCGAACCTCACCTGACCGTGCGAGGGCCGCACCAGCCCCGAGATGATGTTGAGCATGGTGGTCTTGCCGCAGCCCGAGGGGCCCAGCAAGGCATAGGCGCCGCCGTCCTCGAAGGCCATGCGCAGGGGACGCAGGGCGTAGTCAGCGTCCTCCTTCGGGTCCGGCTTGTAGGCGTGCGCGAGGTCGAGCTCGATGCGTGCCATCTCAACGCCCTCCCGCGCGGCCAGCGCGCCGCGGCGCCAGCAGCAGCGCTCCCGACGCGTCAAAGACATAAACCTGCGCCGGGTCCAGGCCCAGGTCCAGGTGCGCGCCCAGTTCGAAGCGGTGCACGCCGGTGAATTGCGCCACGAGCTCGCCCACCGGCGTGGCCACGTGCACAAAGGTGTCGGAGCCCGAGATCTCGGCCAGCTCCACGCTGCCGTGCAGCACCAGGCCGCCGGCCTGGGGGGCGAGATGCAGATCGCTGGAACGTACGCCCAGGGTCAGTTGGCCCCTTGCGCCCGGCGGCAATGCCAGCGGCAGGGGCGCGGGCGCCATCTGGCCTGCGCGCGGTTGCAGCACCACACCCTGCGCACCGGCTTCGGCCGCCAGCAGGTTCATGGGCGGGTCGCTGAAGGCGCGTGCCACGCGCAGGTTGCGCGGCGCGTGGAAGACCTCGGCCGTCGGCCCGTACTGCAGCAGCTCGCCGGCGTCGAGCACGGCCGTGTAACCGCCCAGCAGCAAGGCCTCGCCGGGCTCGGTGGTGGCATAGACCACGGTGGCGTCGGAAGCCGCGAAGAGCTGGGCCAGTTCCTCGCGCAACTCCTCGCGCAGCTTGTAGTCCAGATTCACCAGCGGTTCGTCCAGCAGCATCAGAGGCGCGGCCTTGGCCATGGCGCGGGCCAGCGCCACGCGCTGCTGCTGGCCGCCGGACAGCTCGGCCGGCAGGCGCTTCAGATAAGGCCCGATGTGCAGCCTGGCCGCCAGTTCGCGCACGCGCGCCTCGATACCGGCCTCGCGCCGCAGCTTGAGCGGCGAGGCGATGTTGTCGTAGACCGTCATCGACGGGTAGTTGATGAACTGCTGGTAGACCATGGCCACATTGCGTTCGCGCACCGGCACGCCGGTGACGTCGTGCCCGTCCACGCGCACCGCGCCCTGGGTCGGCCGGTCCAGGCCCGCCATCAGGCGCATCAGGCTGGTCTTGCCGGCCTGGGTAGCGCCCAGCAGCACGGTCACGGCGCCGGGCTGCAGGTCCAGGTCCAGGGGGTAGAGTTGGGTGCCCGCCCCGACCACCTGACCCACGCGCTCCAGGCTCAGGCGCATGGCAGCCCCCGGGCGCAGGGCCATGCAGCAAGACGGCTGAGAATCAGGAATAAAGGGCGCATGACGTGGGTTATGTGTTTATTTTTTCGAATTTATTGTTTTTATGTTCGTTTTCTTTCGGTATTTTCCCTAATCTAGCGTCGCATTTGTTTGTTTATGGTCTACTCCCATCGGAACAAGAGGCCCGACGTACGATGACCCCGAACCCACGCCAGACCCGCCTGCTCGAAGAAGTGCGCACCCACGGCTCCGCCTCCATCGAGGCCCTGGCCGAACAATTCCAGGTCACCTTGCAGACCGTGCGGCGCGATGTGCAGCGCCTGGCCGAGGCCGGCCTGCTGGCCCGCTTCCATGGCGGTGTGCGCCTGCCCAGCTCCACCACCGAGAACATCGCCTACCGCCAGCGCCAGGCCCTGCAGGCCGAAGGCAAGGCGCGCATCGCGCGCGCCATCGCGCAGCGCGTGCCCAACGGCTGCTCGCTGATCATGAACATCGGCACCACCATCGAGGCCGTGGCGCGCGAACTGGTGCGCCACCGGGGCCTGCGTGTCATCACCAACAACCTGCATGTGGCCTCCATCCTGATCGACAACCCGGGCTGCGAGGTCATCATTGCCGGCGGCGTGGTGCGCGCGCTGGACCGCGGCATCGTGGGCGAGGCGACGGTGGACTTCATCAAGCAGTTCAAGGTGGACATCGGCCTGATCGGCATCAGCGGTATCGAGGCCGATGGAACACTACGCGACTACGATTACCGTGAGGTGAAAGTCGCCCGCACCATCATCGACCACTCGCGCGAGGTCTGGCTGGCCGCGGACCACAGCAAGTTCCACCGGCCGGCCATGGTGCAGCTGGCGCCGCTGGGGGACATCGACCGCCTCTTCACCGACGCCGAGCCGCCCGAGCTCTTCACGCCCCTCATGGCCCAGGCCGGTGTGGAATGCGTGATCGCCAACTGAACAGGCCCCAAAGGAGATACCGCCGTGGATTACCTGCTGGCCCTGGACCAGGGCACTTCCAGCTCGCGCAGCATCGTCTTTCGCCGCGACGGCAGCATCGCGGCCATGGCGCAGCGCGAATTCCGCCAGATCTACCCGCAGCCCGGCTGGGTGGAGCACGACCCGATGGAGATCTGGCAGACCCAGCTGGAGACCGCGCGCGAGGTGCTGCGCCAGGCCGGGCTCGAAGCACGGCAGATCAAGGCCATAGGCATCACCAACCAGCGCGAGACCACCGTGGTGTGGAACCGCCGCACCGGCCGGCCCATCTACAACGCCATCGTCTGGCAGGACCGGCGCGCCGAGCCCAGCTGCGCCGAGCTGCGCGCGCGCGGCTTGGAAGCTACGATCCGCGCCAAGACCGGCTTGCGCATCGACGCCTATTTCTCCGGCACCAAGCTCCAGTGGATCCTGGACCACGTGCCCGAGGCGCGCCAGCACGCCGAACGCGGCGAGCTGGCCTTCGGCACCGTGGACGCCTGGCTGATCTGGCAGCTCACCGAAGGCCAGGTGCATGTGACGGACGTCAGCAACGCCTCGCGCACCATGCTCTTCAACGTGCACGAGAACCGCTGGGACGCCGAACTCCTGGGCGCGCTGAACATCCCGCCTCAGCTCATGCCCGAGGTGCGCCCCTCCAGTGCCGATTTCGGCCGCACCGCAGCTGCGCTGCTGGGCGCGTCCATCCCGATCGGCGGCGTAGCCGGTGACCAGCAGAGCGCCCTGTTCGGCCAGGCCTGCTTCACCGCCGGCCAGGCCAAGAACACCTATGGCACGGGCTGCTTCATGCTCATGCACACGGGCCAACGCTTCCACACCAGCGACAACGGCCTGATCACCACCAGCGCAGCCCAGCCGCGCGCCATACCCGAATTCGCGCTCGAAGGCAGCGTCTTCATCGGCGGCGCCGTGGTGCAGTGGCTACGCGACGGCCTGCACGCCATCCACAGCAGCGGCGAGGTGCAGAGCCTGGCGCAGAGCGTGCCCGACGCCGGCGGCGTGATGTTTGTGCCGGCCTTCACCGGCCTGGGCGCGCCCTACTGGCAGCCCGATGCGCGCGGCGCCATCGTCGGCCTCACACGCGGCACCACCCTCGCCCACATCGCGCGCGCCGCGCTCGAGAGCATCGCCTTCCAGAGCGCGGCCCTGCTGCAGGCCATGAGCCGCGACGCGGTGGAGAACGGCGGCGTGCCCGTCAGCGAGCTGCGCGTGGACGGCGGCGCCTGCGTCAACGACTTCCTCATGCAGTTCCAGGCCGACCTGCTCGGCATCCCGGTGCTGCGGCCGGCCGTGGTTGAAACCACAGCCCTGGGCGCCGCCTACCTGGCCGGCCTGAGCAGCGGCCTGTACGACAACCTGGAAGAACTCTCGCGCCAGTGGCGCGTGGACCGCACCTTCGTGCCCACGCTGCCGCGCGCGCGCGCTGCGGAGCTGATGGAGCGCTGGGAGCACGCAGTGCGCCAGACCGTTGCCCTCTGAACCCCGCGGGTAGCCGCAGCACAAGCTGCGACAATGCCCCAGGAATATTCCCTTGCGCACCCGGCGGCCGAGCGGCCACCCTGAGGACCCATGAACGAACGCATTGCAATCATCGGCGGCGGCAATATGGCCAGCGCCATCATCGGCGGCCTGATCAAGAAGGGCCTGCCGGTTGCCCGCATCGAGGTGGTGGACACCAACCCCGAAGCACAGCAGCGGCTCAAGGACAACTTCGGCCTGGTGGCCCATGCCGAACCCGGCCCTTTCCTGAAGAACTTCCCCATCGTGATCTGGGCCGTCAAACCCCAGACCTTCAAGGACGCCGCACTACCCGCCGCACCCCATGTGCGCGACGCCCTGCACATGAGCGTGGCCGCCGGCATCCCCAGCGGCAGCATCGCGCGCTGGCTGGGCTGCGAGCGCATCGTGCGCAGCATGCCCAACACACCGGCGCTGATCGGCCGGGGCATCACCGGCCTGTACGCGCGCGCCGGCGTGGGTGTGCAAGACCGTGAGCACATCGAACACATTGCCTCGGTCATGGGCGAGTTCGTCTGGGTCGAGCGCGAAGAACTGCTCGACGCCGTGACCGCGCTCTCGGGCTCGGGCCCGGCCTATGTGTTCTATTTCCTCGAAGCCATGGCCGCGGCTGGCGTGGAGATGGGCCTGAGCCACGCGCAGGCCTACCACCTCGCCGTGGAAACCTTCCGCGGCGCGGGCGAACTGGCCAAGTTCTCCGACGAGCCGCCCGAGGTGCTGCGCCAGCGCGTGACCTCCAAGGGCGGCACGACTTACGCGGCCATCACCAGTATGGACGCGAGCCAGGTCAAGGCACTGTTCGGTCAAGCCCTGCATGCGGCGGAGCGCAGGTCACATGAACTGGGTGCCGAGTTCGGCAAGGACTAGGGCCTGTTAACACAAACCACGAAGGCCATCTGCCACGAGCACGAAGCTGAGAAAGCCAAGAAACATTGCATCGAGTTTCTCGAACCGAGAGAAGATGCGTCGGTAGCCCTTGAGCCGCCTGAACAGGCGCTCCACCTCGTTGCGCCGCTTGTACATCGCCCGGTCGTACTCCCAAGGTTCGATCCGGGTTCTCATCGGGGGTACGACCGGGATAAATCCAAGATCAAGGGCCAGCTGACGCGTCTCGTTGCCTTCGTAGGCGCGATCCATGAGCAAGTGAATTGGGCGGTTCGCTGGCCCCAGGCTTTGCAGCAGGCGTCTGCCTTCGGGCGCATCGTGAGCCTGTCCAGGCGACAGACAGAACGTCACGGCCGTTCGAGCATCCGCGGCAACCATATGAATCTTGGTGTTCCATCCGCCTCGGGACTTGCCGATGGCTTGCGGGCCGTTTTTTTTAGAGCACCTGTGCCATCGGGATGCACCTTGATGCTCGTGGAGTCCAACGACACCGCCTCGATCTTCACGCGCACCAGTTGCTCGCGCTGCAACTCCTCGAACATCTTGTCCAGCACGCCAGCCTTGGTCCAGCGACGCATGCGCGTATAGATCGTGTGCCAATTACCGAACCGCTTGGGCAGCCCGCGCCACTTGCAGCCGTGCTCGGCAACATACAACATGGCGTTGACCACTTGCAGGTTGCTCAGGCTGACGTTGCCGCGCTGCACGGGGAAGCAGTGTTCGATGCGTTTGAATTGCTCGGGTGTGATCTCCATGCCTGCAGTTTCGCATTCGATGACTCTCGACACAATTAGTGTTAACACGCCCTAGCCAAGGTGCTGCCCGAGAGCAAGGCGGTGAAGCTGGCGATCAACTGAGCTCGCCTCCGTCATGCACCCAAAACGTTTGAGTTCACCCGAGTGCGGAAGCGGGCGAAGCCCGCTGTAGCACTTCGGGTGCAACGAAGGGTTAGGCGCCATTGGGACTACCGGCACACCTTGCCATCAGACAGATAGCAAGAGAACTCGGGGGCAAACCACGCCATTGCAGCAAAGACCGCTGCCAAGACAAGGCTGGCCACGATGGCAGCGACCCCGCGAAGATGAAACGACGGTGGTTGGCCTTCGACTCCCACCGGAATTTCGCGCGAGCGCATCTGGCCCAGCGCCCAAATGGCACCAACGATGCCGAGCACGCGATAGAACACGACAGCACCGAAGAAAGTGCCGACCAGGGCAATGGTGACGAAGCCGACGACCTCCCAGAGCGACGGAACGAAGTGCGATTCGGAACTCACGGGATGGCGCCTAACGAATAGCGTTTATCTGCCGCGAGGCCGAGCTGATAGAAACCAAGAGCACCTCCTGCGGCAGATAAACCCCGTTGGACTGAACCGCCTGAGGATGCGGCGGCGATAGGGGATTCATTTTTTCTCCCCCGTGTACGCAACGATTATGGTGAGCTTTTGCGCCGCGTGCAATGACTGCGAGCACACCGCCGGCCTGCGCCAGCACCCTTTGGACCGCTGTGTCACCGGCGCCTCGGCCCAGGCGACACGCAGCAGGCCGGGGTTGCCACCCGCAGCGCGCGCCGCTGCCACGGGCTGCGCCGGGCCGCCCCGTTGTTCGTCTTCTTCCGTCGTACCAGCGGCTCGGTCATGGCGGCCCCCGGCACTGTGAGCGCGCTGCGCTGCGGCCGGGCGCGGGCAGGTGCGCCAGGCCCGCGAGCTGCGCCACCGGGCGCAGGCGCCCGCTCTTGCAGCACGGACACAGCAACACATCGATGCTGGCCACCCGCGCCATGAAGTCTTGCGCGCTCTGCACGGCTTGCGGCCTGGGCGCGGGCATGTCCAGTGCCACTCGTGCCTGTGCGAGCCGGGCCGCCTTGCAGCCCGAGGCCAGCACCCCGTAGTGGCGGATGCGCTTGATGCCCGTGGGCAGCACGTGCAACAGGAAGCGGCGCACAAACTCAGCTCCACCCAGGCGCACGGTGCGCTTGCCACCCTGGTCATCGGCGCGCACCCAGAACGCCACGTCGTGTTGCGTGATGGCACGAATGCGCTCGTTGCCGATGGCCGTGCGGTGCGTGTAGCGGCTCAGGTACTCCAGCACCTGCGCCGGCCCGCCCAGCGGCGTCTTGGCGTAGACCACCCAGTCGCTCTTGTAGAGCGCGCGTTGGCGCTCGCGCCAGGCCACCTCCTGGCCCTGGTCGTGCTCGATGCGTCCGTCCTTGTGCGCCGATATCAGCGCGGCCATGAACTTGCCGCGAAACACCCTTGAGAGAGCCCGCACCGGGAACAAGTAGTCGCTCTGGCGCGCCGGCCTTGCCCATTGACCATCCGGTGTCAGCACCCCACAGGCCATCACCGCGTGCACATGCAGATGACGGCGCAAGTCCTGGCTCCAGGTGTGCAGCACCAGACTGAAGGCCGGCGCACCACCGGCCGCGCCCATCCACTTCGGCTCGGCGGCAAACTCCGTGAGGGTCCGCGCGGTGCAGGCAAACAAGGTGTGGATGACCCACTGCGGGTGCGCGCCATACAGGCCGTTCAGACTATGCGGCAGCGTGAACACCAGATGCGCGTACGGCACGGGCAGCACCTCGGCCAGGCGGCCCTGCAGCCAGGCGTCCTTGGCGCGTGCGCCACACTGCGGGCAGTGGCGGTTGCGGCAGGAGTGGTATTGCCAGTGGCTGTGGCCGCAGCCCTCGCAGGCCAGCAGTTGGCCGCCCAGCGCGGCGGTGCGACAGGCAACAATGGCCCTCCAGGCCTTGGCCTGGGGCGTACTCAGGGTGTGCTGTGCCAGGTAGGGCTCGCCATGGCGGCGCAGCGCCTCGGCCAGGGTGGCCATGCGGCGGCTACAAAGAGGGATGGACGGGTTTACAGCTTGGGCAAAGCGGCCAGCAAGTCCAGCGGGTTGATGTCCTTTGGGGGGCGGAACTGCGGGCTGATGAGGTGCAGGTAGCGCCCGGTGGTGGCGATGTGGCCATGGCCCAGCAGTCTCTGGATGGTGTAGAGGTCCACCCCGCCCTCCAGCAGGTGGGTGGCAAAGCAGTGGCGCAGGGTGTGGATGCCCCCGCTCTTGGTGATGCCGGCGCGCACGCAGGCCGCGCGGTAGGCGCGCTGGGCCATCTCGATGTTCAGGGGCTGCTGGCCGCTGGCGTCGGCAAACAGCCAGGTGGCCGGGCGCACGTAGCGCGCGTAACAGCGCAGCAGTTCCAGCAGCGTGGGGCTCAGGATGCTGGAGCGCCCTTTGCCGCCCTTGCCGCAAACCACCCGGATACACATGCGGTCGGGTGCGCTGTCGATATCGCTCACGCGCAGCGCGCAGGCCTCCGAGACGCGCAAGCCGCTGGCGTAGATGGTTTGCAGCAGCATGCGCCGAGCGGGATGGGTGCAGCCTGCCAGCAGGCGCGATATCTCTGCGCGTGCCAGCAGTTCAGGTTGCCTGGCGGGCACTTTGGCGAAGGGGATGTGGAATTGTTCGCGTCCCTGGCCCAGCACGGTCTGGAACAGGAACTGTGCCGCGCACGCGGCCTGGTTCATGCTGCTGTAGGACAACCTCTCTTCTTTGACCATGTGCAGCAGATAGGCCTGCACCTCCTGGGGCGTGTACAGCGCGGGGTCACGCCGGTAGTACTTGGCCATGCGCCGGATCGCGCCGATGTAGGTTTCCTGGGTGCGCTGCGCAAAGCCTCTTTGCACCATGGCATCGAGCATGCGTTGACGTAGTTCGGTCATGCCGTTTCTCCTTCAAGCCGGGGAACATTCCCCAACCCGAAGGCTTGTACTCAACACCCACCAAAACAAGCCTCGCCCAAAACAAAACGCGGTGGCAGTCTGTGAGGACCAGCCACCGCGTCAGCGGTTTAAAACTTATCCGTAAATTATGTTGACGCGTAGCGGTACTTTTCGGAACGCGATGATGGCGGCGGCCAAGTGGTTGAGTGCGAGGAAGCTGCGTTCGAGCTTCTCGTACCGCACGAGCAGTTTGCGGAAGCGGTTGAACCAGCTATGGCAGACCTCGACAACCCAGCGCCGCGCCCTCCTCTTCGGGTTGCGCCGTTTGTTGTCGGCCTCCTTGCGGCGGTCGACAACATGCGCAATGTAACCGTGGCCCAAGATCACTTTCATTGCAGTCTTGCCTCGATAGCCCGCGTCGGCACACAGGTGTTTGTTGCGCCGCTGCGACGGCGTCTTGCGCTTGACCATGATGGACTGGAGCACCGCATCGATTTGGGTGACGTCGTGCTCATTGGCCCCGGTCACGACGATCGATAACGGGACGCCACGCCCGTCCACCAGCAGATGGCGCTTGCTGCCCTTTTTTCCCCCGATCAGTCGGATTGCGACCGACCGCCTCTTGCGCCAAAGGCGCCTTGAACATGGCCCCGTCGATGCTCTGCCATCGCCACGCGATGCCTTCCATCTGGTCGTATTCGGCCAGACCGGCTTTCCAGATCGCCTCGAACAGGCCGGCTTTCTCCCATTCGAGAAATCGCTTGTGAACTGCGCTGGCGCTGCCAAATCGCTCCTTGGGCAATGCCTTCCATTGGCAGCCCGTTCTCAACACAAACACGATGGCCTCAAAAACTTGTCGCGCCGGCTTCGGTGGGCGTCCTGCGCCGGGCTTGCGCACATAGGCCTTGTCAGCAGCGCGCTCGCGCACTGGAATCAACGGTTCTACCCGCCGCCAGAAATCATCGGTTACTACCCATGACGCCACACGCTTCTTGGTGCCCATAGCCTTGCCTTGCGCCGCGTCATCTGCGGCTCAAGGCAAGATTCTACTATTTACGGATAAGTTCTAAGCA
>JAGWTL010000385.1 GCA_028869035.1 Burkholderiales bacterium
CTGGATCTTGCCCAGCATCACATTGGCGTCGGTCACGGCCAGCGGGCCGCCGCGCCGGTAGCTCGCCGGGCCGGGGTTGGCCCCCGCGCTCTGCGGTCCCACACGGAAACGCGCCCCGTCGTACTGCAGGATGGAGCCGCCGCCGGCCGCCACCGTGTGGATGCTCATCATGGGCGCGCGCATGCGCACGCCAGCCACCTGGGTCTCGAACTCGCGCTCGAACTCGCCCGCGTAGTGGCTCACATCGGTGGAGGTGCCGCCCATGTCGAAGCCGATCACGCGCACCTCCGTTCGGGCTGAGCGGGTCGAAGCCCCCTCACCCCTGCCGTCTCCCCCGAGGGGCGAGGGAGCAAAAGCCAGCTCCGCCGTGCGTGCCATGCCCACGATGCCGCCGGCCGGCCCGCTCAGGATCGCGTCCTTGCCCTGGAAGGCGTGCGCATCGGTCAAGCCGCCGGAAGACTGCATGAAGAAGAGGCGCACCCCCGGCATCTCGGCCGCCACCTGGTCCACGTAGCGGCGCAGGATGGGCGAGAGATAGGCGTCAACCACCGTGGTGTCGCCGCGGCTCACGAACTTCATCATCGGGCTGGTGCCGTGCGAGGTGCTCACCTGGGCGTACCCGATCTCGCGGGCGATGCGTGCGACCGCTTCCTCGTGCGCGGTGTAGCGGTAACCGTGCAGGAGGACGATGGCCACGCTGCGCAGGCCGGCTGCATATTGCGCCTGCAAGTCGCGGCGCAGCGCCGCCTCGTCCAGCGGCGTCACGAGTTCGCCACGCGCGCCCACCCGCTCGTTCGCCTCCACCACCGCGCTGTAGAGCAGTTCGGGCAACACGATGTGGCGGTCGAACAGGCGCGGGCGGTTCTGGTAGGCGATGCGCAGCGCGTCGCGAAAACCCCGCGTGGTGACCAGCAGCGTGGGCTCGCCCTTGCGCTCCAGCAGGGCGTTGGTGGCCACCGTGGTGCCCATCTTCACGCAGTCCACCTGCTGCGGCGTGATGGGCTCATTGGCCTTCAGCCCCAGCAGATGCCGGATGCCGGCCACGGCCGCGTCGCGGTACTGGCCCGGGTTCTCCGAGAGCAGCTTGTGCGTGGCCAGGCTGCCGTCGGGCCGCCGGCCCACAACGTCGGTGAAGGTGCCGCCGCGGTCGATCCAGAACTGCCAGCGGCTGACGCCGCCCTGTCGTGTTGTGTCTTGCATGGTGAACCCGATGGTAGTGGGCGCCGGCGTCGGGGTATGCCCCAAGCATCCGAGGCTGATTTGGGCTTATGCTAATTCCACTTTCCCTCTACCCCTCCGGAGTCGCCATGAAATTCAAGCTTTCCCTGGCCTGCGCCGCGCTCGCCCTGTCCGTATCCGCCCTGGCCCAGACCAAATGGGACCTGGCCGCCGCCTACCCGGCCGGCAACTTCCACAGCGAGAACATGGCCCAGTTTGCCGCCGAGGTGGACCAGGCCACCGGCGGCAAGCTCAAGATCACGCTGCACGCCAACGCCTCCCTGTTCAAGGCCCCCGAGATCAAGCGCGCCGTGCAGGGCGGACAGGCCCAGGCCGGCGAAATCCTGCTGGCCAACTTCCAGAATGAATGGCAGATCTACGGCGCCGACGGCCTGCCCTTCCTGGCCGACAGCTACGACGCCTCGGTCAAGCTCTACAAGGCCCAGCGTCCGATGATCGAAAAGAAGCTGGCCGAACAGGGCCTGGTGCTGCTGTACTCGGTGCCGTGGCCGCCGCAAGGCATCTACACCAAGAAGCCCATCCACAGCGCGACCGACCTCAAGGGCATCAAGTGGCGCGCCTACAGCCCGGCCACCGCGCGCATCGCCGACCTGGTGGGCGCCCAGCCCGTCACCGTGCAGGCCGCCGAGCTGCAGCAGGCCCTGGCCACGGGTGTGGTGGAGTCCACCATGACCTCGGGAGCCACCGGCGTGGACAGCAAGCTCTACGAAAACCTCAAGTACTACTACGACACCCAGGCCTGGCTGCCCAAGAACATGGTGATCGTGAACAAGCAGGCCTTCGACGCACTCGACAAGCCCACGCAGGCCGCGGTGCTCAAGGCCGCCGCAACGGCCGAGGCCCGTGGCCTGGCCGCCAGCCAACGCGTCAACACCGAAACCCTGGCCAAGCTCAAGGCCAACGGCATGCAGGTGCTGGCCCCGTCAGCACAACTCAAGACCGACCTGAAGAAGGTCGGCGACACCATGCTCAAGGAGTGGCTGGAAAAAGCCGGCCCCGAAGGCAAGGCCCTGGTCGACGCCTACCAGCGCTAAGACACATTCATTCACCGTTCGCGTTGAGCCTGTCGAAACGCAGCGCAGGCCAGGGCTTCGACCCTTCGTCATGCTCAGAGGCCAAGCTCAGCCCGAACGGAGCATGTCTGT
>JAGWTL010000059.1 GCA_028869035.1 Burkholderiales bacterium
CAGGCCATCGTGGAGCACAAGGACGCTTCCGAGGCGCAGCGCCAGATCCGGGAAATCTACAGCGGCATCATGGCCGTGCCGGCCCGCCTGCTCAAACCCTGGCTGGGCCGACTGGACAACAGGAACACCCAGGGCGAGTACTACCTGACCGACGTGGTGAAGTTCGCCGTGGCGCAGGGGGTGCCCGTGGTGGCGCACAAGATCAGCGACGCCCTGCAGGTGGCTGGCATCAACAGCCCCGTGCAGCTGGCCGAGCTGGAGCGGGCCTACCAGCAGCGTGCCGCGCGCAGCCTCATGGAGCAGGGCGTGCGCCTGGCCGACCCGGCACGTTTCGATGTGCGCGGTGAACTGCTCTGCGGCCAGGACGTGGAGATCGACATCGGCTGCATCTTCGCGGGTCGTGTGGAGCTGGGCGAGGGTGTGCGCATCGGCGCGCACTGCACGATCAGCAACGCGCGCATCGCCGCGGGCGCGGTGATCCATCCCTACACCCACATCGAAGGCGGCTTCAGCGAGAAGGACCGCATCGAGGTGGGCGCCGGCGCCCTGATCGGCCCCTACGCCCGCCTGCGCCCCGGCGCCAAGCTGGGCGAGGAGGTGCACATCGGCAACTTCGTGGAGATCAAGGCCGCCACCCTGGCCAAGGGGGCCAAGGCCAACCATCTGGCCTATATCGGCGACTCGAAGGTGGGCGAGCGCGTGAACTATGGCGCGGGCAGCATCACGGCCAATTACGACGGCGCCAACAAGCACACCACGGTGATCGAGGCCGACGTGCACATCGGCAGCAACTGCGTGCTGATCGCGCCTGTCACCATCGGCGCGGGCGGCACGGTGGGCGGCGGCTCCACCATCACCAAGGACACGGCGCCCGGTGCGCTGACCGTGGCGCGGGCCAGGCAGCTCAGCCTGAGCAACTGGAAGCGCCCCGAGAAGAAAAAATGAGTGACAGCGAGCCCGTGTCCGAGCAGGACATCGCGCGGCTGCAAGCCGAACTGCAGGATGCGCGCGCCGCACTCGGCGACTTTGCCTACGCGGTGTCGCACGACCTGCGCGCCAGCCTGCGCCACATCATGTCCTATGCCTCCCTGCTGCGCGAGGAGGCCGGCCCCGTGCTGCCGGGCGAGGCGCTCGCTTACCTGGAGACCATCCACGGCGCGTCCCGCACCCTGGGGCAGCAGATCGATGGCCTGATGGCCTGGAGCCTGCTGGACCGTACGGAGCTGCGGGTGCGGGAGCTGGATGCCGGTGCGCTGATTGCCGAGGCCCAGGCTCAGCTGGGTGAGTTGTGTGCGGGACGCCGGATCGATTGGCGCATTCAGGAGGGCCTGCCCGTGCTCTTCGGGGACCCGGCGCTGCTGCGCCAGCTGTTTGTGCACCTGCTCTCGAATGCGCTCAAGTTCACCCGCGGTCGTGCGGTGGCGGAAATCTCCGTCCAGGCCCAAGGGGTGCCTGAAGGGTGGGTCACCTACACCGTGGAGGACAACGGCGTGGGTTTCGACCCGGTGCGCCAGCACAAGCTCTTCCACGTCTTCCAGCGCCTGCATGGCAGCAGCCAGTTCGAGGGGCTGGGCCTGGGCCTGGCCCTTTCGCGCAAGATCGTCGAGCGCCATGGCGGCAGCATCCGGGCCGAGGGCGCCCCCGATGCCGGCTGCCGCGTGAGCTTCACCCTGCTGCGTGTCGCCTGAGTGGTACGCGCGTGCCGAACTTGCTGCGTTTCACGCTGAAGAAGGCCTTGACGTTGCGCACATTGGCGTCGCTGGTGAAGAGGCGCTGCGCCAGCGCCAGGTAGTCCGGCATGTCGAGCGCCTGCACGATCAACACAAAATCCGGCCCGGGCGAAACGCGGTAACACTGCTGCACGGCCTCGTCGCCCGCCACGCGCTGCTCGAAGGCCGCTTGCGCTTCTTCGCCCTGGCGCTCCAGCGTGATCTCCACGATGGCCTGCAGGCCGTGGCCCAGCAGGGGCGCCAGCTTGTCCGGGCTGAGCAGCGCCACCTGTTTCTCGATCAGGCCGGCTTCATGCAGCCGCTTGACGCGCCGCAGGCAGGTGGGGGGCGAGATATGCGCCAGCGCCGCCAGGGTCTGGTTGCTCAGGCCGGCGTCTTTCTGCAAGATGTCGAGCAGAAACAGATCTGTGGCATCTGTGGTGATTGATTCCATTCGATGATTATTTTTGAAATATTTGGTCTTGTCATCTGTTTTGTGAAATTTAAGTTCATAAAGTATCAAAAATCAATCAGATATTTTTCTTCTCTCCTTCTACCATCGCTGCATCGAATTCAGGAGACACCTCTTATGTGTGGCATCGTCGGCGCCGTTTCCAATCACAACATCGTCCCCGTGCTGGTGCAGGGCCTGCAGCGGCTGGAGTACCGCGGGTATGACTCCTGCGGCGTGGCCGTGCATGCGGCCGGTGGCCTGCAGCGCGCACGCAGCACCTCGCGCGTGGCCGAACTGGGCGAGCAGGTGCTGCGTGACCGGGTGACGGGCTACACCGGCATCGCCCACACGCGCTGGGCCACGCACGGCGCGCCCGCCGTGCACAACGCCCACCCGCACTTCAGCCACGGCCCCAGCGCCGACGCGGCGCAACGCGCGGCACGCGTGGCCCTGGTGCACAACGGCATCATCGAGAACCACGACGAACTGCGCGCCGCACTGCAAAAGAAGGGCTATGTTTTTGCCAGCCAGACCGACACCGAGGTCATCGCCCACCTGATCGACGCCCTCTACGAAGGCGATCTGTTCGAAGCCGTGAAGGCCGCGACCAAACAACTGCACGGCGCCTACGCCATTGCCGTCTTCCACAAGGACGAGCCACATCGCGTGGTGGGCGCGCGCGCCGGCTCGCCGCTGATCCTGGGCGTGGGCAGCGATGGTTCGCACTACCTGGCCAGCGACGCCATGGCCCTGGCCGGCGTGACCGACCAGATCGTCTACCTCGAAGAAGGCGACGTGGTGGACCTGCAGCTGGGCAAGTTCTGGGTGGTGGACCGCGACCACAAACCCGCGCAGCGCGCCGTGAAGACCGTGCAGGCCCACAGCGGCGCGGCAGAACTCGGCCCCTACCGCCACTACATGCAGAAGGAAATCTTCGAGCAGCCGCGTGCCATCGCCGACACGCTCGAAGGCGTGGAAGGCATCGTGCCCGAGCTCTTCGGCGACGGCGCCTACCGCGTCTTCAAGGAGGTCGACAGCGTGCTCATCCTCGCCTGCGGCACCAGCTACTACAGCGGCTGCGCCGCCAAGTACTGGCTGGAGAGCATCGCCAAAGTCCCCACGCAGGTGGAAGTGGCCAGCGAATACCGCTACCGCGACTCGGTGCCCAACCCGCGCACGCTGGTGGTCACCATCACCCAGTCCGGCGAAACCGCCGACACCCTGGCCGCCCTGCGCCACGCGCAAAGCCTGGGCATGCAGCAGACGCTGACCATCTGCAATGTGAGCACCAGCGCCATGGTGCGCGAGTGCAAGCTCGCCTACATCACACGCGCCGGTGTCGAGATCGGCGTGGCCTCCACCAAGGCCTTCACCACGCAGCTGGCCGGCCTCTTCCTGCTCACGCTGGCGCTGGCCCAGGTGCGCGGCCATCTGAGTGATGAAGCCGAGGCACAGCACCTCAAGGCCATGCGCCACCTGCCCGTGGCTCTGCAGGCCGTGCTGGCGCTGGAGCCGCAGGTCATGAGCTGGGCCGAGGACTTCGCCCGCATGGAAAACGCGCTCTTCCTGGGCCGTGGCCTGCACTACCCCATTGCGCTCGAAGGCGCGCTCAAGCTCAAGGAAATCAGCTACATCCACGCCGAGGCCTATCCGGCGGGCGAACTCAAGCACGGCCCCCTGGCCCTGGTGACCAGCGCCATGCCCGTGGTCACGGTGGCGCCCAACGACGCCCTGCTGGAAAAACTCAAGAGCAATCTGCACGAGGTGCGCGCGCGCGGCGGCGTGCTCTACGTGCTGGCCGATTCGGACACGAAGATCGAAAGCGCGGAAGGCCTGAACGTCATCCGCATGCCCGAACACTACGGCGCGCTCTCGCCGCTGCTGCACGTGGTGCCGCTGCAGCTGCTGGCGTATCACACCGCCTGCGCCCGCGGGACGGATGTGGACAAGCCGCGCAATTTGGCCAAAAGCGTCACGGTTGAGTGACGTTCACCGAGCGGCCCGAAGCAAGGGTCCGTAGAATCCAATTGACAGCCCGCACAGACAAACGCACATGTTGAAACCCGAGTTCCGCCCCTCTCGGCTTCCAGACTTCACCCCGCCGCCGCAACCGCAAACAGCGCTTAAAAGGGCCGCGGCCGAATATGGGCTGGTCGCGCTCGCAGCGAGCGTGGGGCTGGCCTATGTGCTGCTGACAAGCTACATCACCCGCCTCGCGCTGGCGCCTGCCATCGCCATAGGTGTGCTGCTGACCATGCACCTGGCCACGGTGTTCGTCGCACGACTGCGGCAGGGCCAATGGCTGGGGCTGACCGGACTCCTGATCACCTTGCTGGCTGTCATGGCCGCACCTGCTGCAGCCGGCATGGCCGATCCCATAGACCGTTTGGCCCCGGCGGGCGGCTACGTTCCCCTGCCCATCACGCCAACGGACCCCTGGATCGTGCACAGCGCTCGCGCCATCGCCGACAACGCGGGCCCCATCGTGGTAATCGTCGGGGCCCTCATCAGCAGCTGGATCTCCGCGCGCAACGCAAGGCCGAGATAGTCTGCCGGGATATCCCAGACCCGGCAGCCACGCATCTTCCTCGCTTGCGGCAAAGTGTTGCCTGAAGCAAATCAGTGTCCGTCGCGGCTCGTGGGTCGTGGATTCGCAGAAAGTGACCGGCGGTGGTCTACTGCCTTGCTGAAACTTTCAGCAAGGCGAAGCGAAGTGATCCCCCTGACTTGATGGGCAAGCTCCGGTGCATGGAACTGCGCGCCCAACTCTTCAGCGACGTTTCAGATCAACATGGCGCCCATTCACCGGGCGCTGCTGTCGGCGACCTGCGGCGTGTCGTACACCGAGCGTTGCCTGGCCTTGTCCACCATGGCGGGCGAGGTATCGACGCCGCTCAGGTGGCCCGCACGCGAACGCACATGGGCGCCGCACGGGCCGGTGCCGCAGCCCGGGTCCGGCACGCGGGGGAAACGGGGGCCAGCCTCGGGCGGCAGGCGGGCTATTCATAACTGGTGGCCCGGGTAGCGCAGTTGCTTGACCGGATGCGCGTCGAATTCGTCGGCGTAGTCATCGAAGAGTTGCCGGACATATTGCTGTGGGGGCGTCGCAATGCCGTCCCTGTGCGTCACGGCGGCCGGGAGCCAGTCGCCCGCTTCCAGGGTGTGCAGGCCTTGCAGGAATGCGGCCCTGGCTTGTTCGAGGTGGCCTGCGCTCATGCGGGAATTGCCTGTGCACGCCAAGCGGATGAAGTGCCCGGCCGCACCGCGCCTGGCGTTTCATGCGGGTTTACCCGGGCGCTCATCCATCGCATGATGATATGGAATAGGACGTAATTGGCATTGGACCCGGGGCGCTTCCGTTTTTAAACTCAGAGCTTGCGCCGCAGCAAACCCCCCTCTGCACGAACGATGGTCATAGATAGCAAACAGGCATTGCTCCACTTCAAACGTCCCAGGCCCTGAGGCCTGGGCCTGCGAGTCTTTTCATCACCATGCCTGACGTCTCCACCACCACCCAGCCCCGCGGTTTCGTGATCGACCGCAAGGACGGCCGGCCGCAACTGCCCGGCAGCCTGCACAGCAACCGCCGTCTTTCGCAGTGGCTGGGTTTCGACGAGCCCGGTGTCGTGCAGGTGTACACCGGCAAGGTCGAGCTGGGGCAGGGCATCCTCACGGCCCTGCTGCTCATCGTGGCCGAAGAGCTGGACGTGCCGCTGGAGAGCGTGCGCATTCGCAGCGCCAGCACCGCGTACGGCCCTGACGAGGGCGTGACCTCGGGCAGCCTCTCCGTGCAGGACAGTGGCGGCGCCCTGCGCCAGGCCTGTGCCGAGGTGCGTGCCATGGCCCTGCAACACGCGGCAGCGCTGGCCGGCCAGAGCGCCGACACGATCGAAGTGCTCGCCGGGCGCTTCCGTTCGGCGCAGGGCCAGGACCTTGGCGACTACGCGGCCTTGCTCGAAGGGGTCGATCTCGACATCGAGTCTCCGGGCACGGCACGGCCCAAGGCGGTGGGACAACGACGCCTGCTGGGGCAGGCGCGCCCCGAGCGCATCGACCTGGCCGACAAGGTGTTCGGCACCGCCCGTTTCATCCAGGACCTGCGCCTGCCCGGCATGCGGCATGGTCGCGTGCTGCGGCCGCCCACGCTGGACGCTACGCTGGCCCGTAGTCCGGCGCAAGGCATCGCGGCGCTGCCGCCCGGTGTGCGCTGCTGGATTGATGGGCGTTTCATCGCCATCGTCGCGGCCACCGAGCGTGAGGCCGATGCCGCAGCCGCGCGCCTGGCCAGCCAGATCGAATGGCAGGCCGGCGCGCCGTTGCCCGAGGCGCATGCGCTGGACGCTTTCCTGCGTACGGCTCCGCACGAGACCACCATGACGGCCGAGCGCGGTGCAGCCATCTGGCCAGCCGACGGTCTGCAGCTCCAGGCGGTCTACCTCAAGCCCTATCTGGCGCACGCCTCCATCGGCACCTCCTGCGCCCTGGCGCTGTGGGACGGCCGGCGACTGGAGGTCTGGACCCACAGCCAGGGCATCCACAACCTGCGCGACGATCTGGTCAAGGCCCTGACCCGCGAGGCCACGCCCGTGGCCAAAGAAAATATAGTTGTTCATCACGTCGAGGGCTCGGGCTGTTACGGCCACAACGGCGCCGACGACGCGGCCTTCGATGCGGTGCTCATGGCCCTGCGCTGCCCGGGCCAGCCCGTGCGCGTGCTGTGGTCACGGGCGGACGAGCTCACGCACAGCCCCCTGGGTGCGGCGCACCGTGTGGCGCTGCGGGCGCGGCTTGACGCCTCGGGGCGCCTGAGTCACTGGCAGCATGAACTCTGGGCCAATGGCTACAGCTCGCGCCCGGGCCGTGCAACCCTGCCGGCCCTGCTGGCCGCCAGTGAACGCGCCGAAGCCACGGCATTGCCCCTGCCCATCAACCCGCCGCTGGCCGCTGGCGGCGGCGCCGAGCGCAATGCCGTGCCGGCCTACGCGGTGCCCAATCTCCAGGTGATTCACCACCGCCTGACCGTGATGCCCCTGCGCACCTCGGCCATGCGCGCGCTGGGCGCCTACGCCAATGTGTTTGCGATCGAGTCCTTTGTGGACGAGCTCGCACGGCAGCTGGGCGAGGATCCCTTGGCCTTCCGCCAGCGCCACCTCGAAGATCCGCGCGCGCTGGCCGTGCTGGACACGGTGGTGCAGCGCTCCACCTGGTGGGGCCAGCGCGAGCAGGAGCCCGAAGGCACAGGCTACGGCCTGGCCTGGGCGCGCTACAAGAACACGGGGGCCTGGTGCGCGGTGATCGCGCGCGTGCGGGTGGACGAGCAGGTGCGTGTGCTCAATCTCGACCTCGCGGTGGATGTGGGCATGGTGGTGGACCTGGATGGTGTCATCAACCAGATCGAAGGCGGTGCGGTCCAGAGCGTGAGCTGGACGACCAAGGAGCAGGTCACCTTTGACCGCGAGGCCATCACCAGCAACGAGTGGCTGACCTACCCGGTACTGCGCTTCAGCGAGGTGCCCGAGCTGCGCGTGCACGTGATCGACCGGCCCGAGGAACCCCCCGTGGGCGCCGGCGAGGCGGCCCAGGGGCCTGTCGCTGCTGCGCTGGCCAATGCCGTGTTCGATGCACTCGGCGTGCGTGTGCGCGAACTGCCTCTGACGGGCGACACCCTGTTGCGCGCCGTCCATGCCGCGGAGGCCGCATGAGCGAGGAAAAACAAGCCATGTTTCACGTCAACCAGCAGCCCGTGCACTGTGGTAGCGACGAAAAGGCCACGCTGCTCTCGGTATTGCGCGACGAATTGAATCTGAGCGGCCCCAAATTCGGTTGCGGCCAGGGCGAGTGCGGCGCCTGCATGGTGCTGGTGGATGGCCAGCCCCAGACCTCCTGCAATCTGCCGGTGTGGTCCGTCCAGGGCCGGCAGGTGACCACGCTCGAAGGCCTGGGCACACCGGCCCGGCCGCACCCGGTGCAGACGGCTTTCATCGAGGAGCGCGCCGCCCAGTGCGGTTACTGCGTGGCCGGCATCATCACCTCGGCCTGCGCGCTGCTGGCCCGTAACCCTCAGCCCAGCCGCGACGAGATCGTGCAGGGCCTGGAAAAGCATCTGTGCCGTTGCGGCGCTCATACGCGCATGGTGCGCGCCATCGAGCGCGCAGCAACTGCCCCAAGCTCTGAAAAATCCTGAACCTTCGCCCATGCTCAAGAACTGGCTCTCCCCCCAAACCCATGCCCAAGGGTGCAAGGGCTTCTGGTTCTGCAGCTGCGCCGGGCTGCCCATCGTGCCCGGCGGGGGCGGCGGCAGCACCGCCACGGGCCGTGCGCCGGTGATCATCCGCGGCAAGCGGGCCCGCACGGTGGACGCGCACGCGCACTGCTACTTCCAGGCCGGCCTGGACCTGATGGGCGCCGAGGCCAAGGGTGTGCTGCCTCCCGTCAAGGGCGTGCCCGAACACTTCCTGCAGATGGACCAGCAGCTGGCCGCGCGCTTCGAGGCCATGGACACCATGGGCATCGACCTGCAGGTGCTCAGCATCAACCCCTTCTGGTACAAGAAGGACCGCGAGACCGCCGAGGCGATTTGCCGCGTGCACAACGAGAGCTTTGCCGAGCTCTGCGCCAAGCACCCCAAGCGCCTGGCCGCCTTCGCCTCGCTGCCCATGCAGTTCCCCGAGCTCGCCGTGCAGATGCTGGAAGAGGCTGTCAGGAAATACGGCCTCAAGGGCGCGGCCATCGGCGGCAGCGTGGCCGGGGACGACTTCGCCAACCCGCACTACCACCCCGTGCTGGCCAAGGCGCAGGAGCTGGGCGTGATGCTTTTCATCCACCCGCAGAGCACGCCCGAGCTGGCGGCCCGCCTCAAGGGCAATGGCTGGCTGTCCAATGTGATCGGCAACCCGCTGGACACGACGATCGCGCTGCAGAAGCTGATTTTCGAAGGTGTGTTCGACAAATACCCCGAACTCAAGGTGCTGGGCGCCCACGGCGGCGGTTTTCTCGGCTCCTACGCACCGCGCATGGACCGCAGTTGTTTCGTCTCGCCGCAGAACTGCAACCCCGACATCGTGCTCAAGAAGAAACCGACGGAGTACATCCGCCAGATCTACTTCGACTCGCTGGTCTTCACGGGCGAGGCGCTGCGCCACCTTGCGGCCGAGGTGGGTGCGGGCCAGATCATGATCGGCACCGACCACCCCATCCCCTGGGTGGAGGACCCCGTGGGCCACGTGATGGCCACCCCCGAACTCAGCGACGAGGACCGCCTGGCCATCCTGGGCGAGAACGCGATCCGCGTGCTGGGGCTCACGGTCTGAGGGCCGGCGGCCCGCCCTGTTCATATCACCACGAAGGAGACAAGATGAAACAACTTTCCACCTGCACGCGACGTTTCGCCCTGTCGCTGGCGGCTGCGGCCGGCCTCGCGCTGGTCGCACCGGCCCAGGCCCAGGGCACCTACCCCAACAAGCCGATCCGCATGATCGTGCCGCTGGGCGCGGGCAGTGCGGTCGATGTGGCGGCGCGCCTGCTGGCGCAGAAGATGTCGGAGAACATGGGCCAGGCCATCGTGGTCGAGAACATCACGGGCGCCGCCGGCATCATCGGCGCCGACCGGCTGGCCAAGGCCGCACCGGACGGCTACACCATCGGCGGCTTCAACGACAGCGTGCTGACCATGGTGCCCAACCTGAACAAGAACACGCCGTTCAACCCGGTCACCGACTTTGCCCACATCTCGCAGGTCGCGACCATCGAGTTCAGCGTGGCCGTGGCCGCGGACTCGAAGTACAAGACCGCCGCCGAGCTGGTGGCCGCGGCCAAGGCTGCGCCGGGCCAGATCACCTATGCCTCGGGCGGCAACGGTAGCCCGCAGCATCTGGGCGGCGCGCTGTTCGCGGCGCACACCGGCATCGACCTCAAGCACGTACCCTACCGCGACGCCAGTCTGGCGGCCCAGGGCGTGGCCGGCAACCAGGTCGACATGACGGTGCAGGGCATCGCCACGGTGGCCTCGCTGGCCAAGGGCGGCAAGCTGCGCCTGGTGGGTGTGATGGCGGACAGCCGTCAGCCCGAGTATCCGAACACCATGACGCTCAAGGAGCAGGGCATCCAGGGTTTCGACTTCAGCACCTGGTTTGCGCTGACCTCGCCCAAGGGCACGCCCAAGGAGATCGTCGAGCGCCTGCAGCGCGAAGTGGTCAAGGCCCTGGCCGACCCCATGATCAAGGAGCGTTACGCCGGCCTGGGCCTCAAGCCCAACGGCACCACCCCGGAGCAGCTGACGGCGCTCGTGGGCAACCAGCTGGCCCGTTACGGCCAGGCCATCCGCGACAACAACATCAAGGCCGAGTGAGACGCCGCCGTTCGCATGAGCCGGGCCCCGGCGCATGCGGCGGCACCTGTTTGTCAGGGTTTCTACGCAAGAGCATTTCCCTAGCAAAAACACGGACACGGCCGTCTAGGATGTCAGCTTCGTTGGGTTAGCTGATATCTAAAAAAGAATGTTGACAGTCGTTACCGAGTTCCTCACCACATGGCAGGAGAGGTTGAATCCCCTGCGCGAAGAAACCATCCAGGCGGTCTACCAGATCGACGACATCCGCCAGGCCATGCTGGACAGCCTGGATACCGCCGCCCGGGAAGATTTCCCGCATGTCGAACGCCGCATCCTGCAGGCGTCCAATGTGCCCGCGCTGTGGTTCCTGCGCCCGGACCTGCTGATGGCCCTGGCCGCGCATTCCGGCGAGCAGGCCGCGCGCCGGGTCGTCGATGACATCTCGGACATGTTCGACGGCCTTCTGCCCAAGGGCCTGAGCACCAGGCCCAGCAGGCCGCAGCGCTGAACCTGATCTCGAACTTGCCTGGTCGGGCGAGGTGTATGTGCCGGGTTGGCGCATTCCGCGCACCGCAATGTTTGCGGGCGCGCTCAGCTGCGGTGATCTTGTTCAATCAGTAAGCTGAATCTTGAGCACGCTGCTTCCAGCTTTCTAGGCAAGACGAAACGGTTGTTCCTGCGCTGCGGTCAGATGAGTCATCTGCTATCAAATAAATAGCTATGATGTCCGGTCAATCCTGATTTATTGTTAAATCCTTAAGGAAGGAATCGCCTAAAAAGGAACCGGGTCTTGGCGTATCCCCTGTTTGGGGGATATGCCAGTGATCAAATACAAGCTACTGTCCACGCTTACCCCGTAAGAGGAAAGCTACCGATCCAGGTAGCCATCAGGTGAGGACAGCGCGTGAGCATCAATACCAGCGCCCCTGCGACAAGTGAGGCGCCAGCCGAGCAGCCGCAAGCGCACGTGTCTGTGGCCCATCCGGCTGGCGGAGCGATGCCATCGCTGGCCCCGCTCGCCGCTCTCTGTGCCATCGCCCGCCTGCATCAGGTGGCGGCCGATCCGGCCACGCTGGCCCACCAGCTGGGCTTCTCAGGCAATGAGTCCTTCCAGCTGGACGACCTGCTGCAGGCTGCCCAGCATCTGGGCCTGAAGGCCAAGCTCTCCCGCAGCACAGTCGAGCGGCTTGCGCTCACGCCCTTGCCGGCCCTGGCTTTGATGCGCACCGACGATGGTGGCTTGCGCGTGCTCATCCTGGCGCAATGCGACGGCCAGCGTGTGCTGCTGCAGGATCCCGCCGCAGGTGCTGGCAATAACCGCCCCACCATCCATCGGCCAGACCAGCGTCAGCTTCGCCCTCGTGACCGAGAGTGACATCAGTGCCGACATAACCGGCAATCTGAGCGTCACCTATGCCTCCGGCGGCGGCCAGACCGCCACCAGCAACAGCTGGGGCCTGAACGTGAAGGACGCAGGCGAAACCACCCGTACCTACCTGGGTGACCAGCGTGCG